>NZ_JBHVRT010000003.1:0-273498 GCF_042885555.1 Kitasatospora sp. NPDC058048
GGGCTGGAGTAGGTCCCAAGGGTTGGGCTGTTCGCCCATTAAAGCGGTACGCGAGCTGGGTTTAGAACGTCGTGAGACAGTTCGGTCCCTATCCGCTGTGCGCGTAGGAGTGTTGAGAAGGGCTGTCCCTAGTACGAGAGGACCGGGACGGACGAACCTCTGGTGTGCCAGTTGTCCTGCCAAGGGCATGGCTGGTTGGCTACGTTCGGGAGGGATAACCGCTGAAAGCATCTAAGCGGGAAGCCTGCTTCGAGATGAGCACTCCCACCTCCTTGAGAGGGTAAGGCTCCCAGTAGACGACTGGGTTGATAGGCCGGATATGGAAGCCCTGTGAGGGGTGGAGTTGACCGGTACTAATAGGCCGAGGGCTTGTCCTCAGTTGCTCGCGTCCACTGTGTTGTTCTGAAACAACGACCCGCCCGAATTTTGTCGGGTGTGCGGTGACAGTTTCATAGTGTTTCGGTGGTCATAGCGTGAGGGAAACGCCCGGTTACATTCCGAACCCGGAAGCTAAGCCTTACAGCGCCGATGGTACTGCAGGGGGGACCCTGTGGGAGAGTAGGACGCCGCCGAACAATTATTCAGAAGAACCCCCATCCGGGATCCGGATGGGGGTTCTTCGCGTTTCCCGGCGATTGTCAGAGCTTGAGTTTGAACCCGACGTGCGAGGCAGTGAAGCCGAGCCGCTCGTAGAAGCGGTGCGCGTCCGTGCGCGTCGCGTCGGAGGTGAGCTGGACGAGGTCGGCGCCGAGTTCCCGGGAGCGGTCGACGGCCCAGCGGATGAGGTCGGTGCCCAGTCCGCTGCCGCGTTCCTCGGCGTGGATGCGGACGCCCTCGATGATGGTTCGGGTGGCGCCGGCCCGGGAGAGGCCCGGGACGACGGTGAGCTGCAGGGTGCCGACGGTGCGGCCGGCCCGGTCGGCGACGACCAGGTGCTGGTGGGGGTCGCCGTCGAGGCGGGCGAAGGCGGCGCGGTAGGGGGTGAGGTCGTCGGGGCTCTCGCGGGTGGCGCCCAGAGGGTCGTCGGCCAGCATGGCGACGATCGCCGGCAGGTCGTCGGCGGTGGCCCGTCGGATCGTCAGAACAGCCGTTTCAGTCATGATCAGAGACTAGAAGCATGTGCCGAGGCCACCACACCCTGTCTACGCCCGTAGCACCCCTTCACGGCCCTTCTGAAGGGCCGTGGGCCCCATCGGCCGTCACTCCCCGGGCTTGGTGCTGGTGATGACGGCGAAGACGGCGCCGTGCGGGTCGGCCAGTTGGGCCAGACGGCCGACGCCGTGCACGTCCATGGCCGGGATCCGTACGGTCGCGCCGAGGGTGGCGGCGATGGCGAGGCTGGCGTCGGTGTTGGGGACCTCGAAGTAGGGGAGCCAGTGCGAGCCGGTGCCGCGCGCGGTGTGTTCGGGGCCGAGCTGCATGATGCCGCCGTGGGCGTCGTCGGTGCCGCCGCCAGCCGGGGTGAGGACGGTGTACATCACCTCGCCGAGCGGGACGTCCTGCTCCTGCCAGTCGAAGACGGCGCGGTAGAAGGACTTGGCGCGTTCGGCGTCGACGCTGTAGCACTCGGCCCAGCAGAGGCTGCCCTCCTCGGTGACGAGGTCCAGGCCGCGGGTGTCGTGCGGCTGCCAGACGGCGAAGTCGGCGCCGGTCGGGTCGGTGCAGCCGGCCATCCGGCCCGCGGTGAAGACGTCGAAGGGGGCGTAGCGGACGCGGCCGCCGGCCTGTTCGACCAGGGCGGTGGTGCGGTCGGCGTCCTCGGTGGCGAAGTAGAGCGTCCAGCCGGGCGGGGTCGCCTCGTCGGGGAGCGGGCCGAGGGCGGCGACGGTCCGGCCGTCGAGCTGGAAGAAGCCGTAGCCGCCGGCCTCGGGGCCGGCGGAGTCGAAGGTCCAGCCGAACAGCGTGGTGTAGAAGTCGACGGACGCGCGGGTGTCGGGGCTGCTCAGGTCGAGCCAGTCCGGGGAGCCGGGGCGGAAGTCGGTGTTGAGCATGGCGGCACTGCTCCTCGGACGGGGCCCGGGCGGGCACGGTCGACGGCGGTCCCCCTCGGTTCCTCCCAGCCTGGCACCTCGGCCGGGGCGGTGCACGGCAGGCAACGGTTCCGGGGCTGTCGGTACGGGGCGGTACGGTGCGTAGCGGCATTGATCCACCCGTACCGGTCGAAGGGGGTCCGGTGAGCAAGCAGGCGGCGCAGTCCGGGCAGCAGGTGCCGAGCCAGCTCGCGCAGGTCGAGGGCGTGCTGGAGCGGATCACCTATGCCAACGAGGAGACCGGCTACACGGTGGCCCGGGTGGACACCGGGCGGGGCGGGAACGACCTGCTGACGGTGGTGGGCGCGCTGCTGGGGGCGCAGGTCGGCGAGTCGCTGCGGCTGCACGGGCGGTGGGGTTCGCACCCGCAGTACGGGCGGCAGTTCACGGTGGAGAACTACACCACGGTGCTGCCCGCCACGATCCAGGGGATCCAGCGGTACCTGGGCTCGGGGCTGATCAAGGGGATCGGGCCGCGGTTCGCCGAGCGGATCGTGGAGCGCTTCGGGGTGGAGACCCTGGAGGTGATCGAGAACGAGCCGGGCCGGCTGATCGAGGTGCCGGGGCTGGGGCCGAAGCGGACGAAGAAGATCGCGGAGGCCTGGGAGGAGCAGAAGGCCATCAAGGAGGTGATGGTCTTCCTGCAGGGAGTCGGGGTGTCCACCTCACTGGCCGTGCGGATCTACAAGCAGTACGGCGACGGCTCGATCGGGGTGGTGCGCAACGAGCCCTACCGGCTGGCCTCGGACGTGTGGGGCATCGGCTTCCTGACGGCGGACCGGATCGCCCAGGCGGTGGGCATTCCGCACGACAGTCCGGAGCGGGTGAAGGCGGGCCTGCAGTACGCGCTGTCGCAGAGCACCGACCAGGGGCACTGCTTCCTGCCGGAGGAGCGGCTGATCGCGGACGGGGTGAAGCTGCTCCAGGTGGACGTCGGGCTGGTGATCGACTGCCTGGCGGAGCTGGTGGCGGCGGAGGGGGTGGTGCGCGAGGCGGTCCCGGGGGAGGGCGGCGAGCCGGTGACGGCGGTGTACCTGGTGCCGTTCCACCGGGCGGAGATCTCGCTGGCCAACCAGTTGGTCCGGCTGCTGCGGTCGGACGCGGACCGGATGCCGTGGTTCGGGAACGTGGACTGGCCGGTGGCGCTGGAGTGGCTGGCGAAGCGGACCGGGGCCGAACTGGCGCCGGAGCAGGAGCAGTCGGTGCGGCTCGCGTTGACCGAGAAGGTCGCGGTGCTGACGGGCGGTCCGGGGTGCGGCAAGTCGTTCACGGTGAAGTCGATCGTGACGCTGGCGCTGGCGAAGCGGGCCAAGGTGGTGCTGGCGGCGCCGACCGGCCGGGCGGCGAAGCGGCTGGCGGAGCTGACCGGGGTGGAGGCCTCGACCGTGCACCGGCTGCTGGAGCTGAAGCCGGGCGGGGACGCCGCGTACGACCGGGACCGGCCGCTGGACGCGGACCTGGTGGTGGTCGACGAGGCCTCGATGCTGGATCTGATCCTGGCGAACAAGCTGGTCAAGGCGGTGGCGCCGGGGGCCCACCTGCTGTTCGTGGGGGACGTGGACCAGTTGCCCTCGGTGGGCGCCGGGGAGGTGCTGCGGGATCTGCTGGCCGAGGGCGGGCCGATCCCGTCGGTGCGGCTGACCAGGATCTTCCGGCAGGCCCAGCAGTCCGGCGTGGTGACCAACGCGCACCGGATCAACGAGGGCAGGCCGCCGCTGACGGACGGTCTGGCGGACTTCTTCCTGTTCGCCGAGGACGACGCGGAGCGGGCGGCCGGGCTGACGGTGGACGTGGTGGCGCGCCGGATCCCGCAGAAGTTCGGCTTCGACCCGCGCCGGGACGTGCAGGTGCTGGCGCCGATGCACCGCGGCCCGGCCGGCGCGGGGAACCTGAACACCCTGCTCCAGGCGGCGGTGACGCCGGCCCGGGAGGGGCTGGCCGAACGCCGCTTCGGCGGGCGCACGTTCAGGGTGGGGGACAAGGTCACCCAGATCCGCAACAACTACGACAAGGGGCGCAACGGCGTCTTCAACGGCACAGTGGGAGTGGTGACCGCCCTCGCTGTCGACGACCAGCGGCTGACGGTGCTCACCGACGAGGACGAGGAGGTGTCGTACGACTTCGACGAACTGGACGAGCTGGCCCACGCGTACGCGGTGACGATCCACCGCTCGCAGGGCAGCGAGTACCCGGTCGTGGTGATTCCGGTCACCATGTCCGCTTGGACGATGCTCCAGCGAAATCTGCTCTACACCGCTGTGACCAGGGCGAGGAAACTGGTGGTGCTGGTGGGGTCACGCAAGGCGATCGGGCAGGCGGTCCGGGCCGTCAGCGCAGGTCGGAGGCACACCGCGCTCGATCATCGGCTGACAGCTGGATGATTATCCAACGGGATGGTTGCCTCTAATGTTCTCTTGACGTGAAGAGATTTACGGCAGAGCCTAGGGTGGTGCCGATCTTGTCCGGTTCGTACCGGCTGCGGCGGCAGGTTTTGTAGGGGCGGGCCCTTTCGGGCCACCCCGGGTGCGCGACTGTCCTCCGGATGGGGGATGGTAGAGACAGTCAGGGCACCTTGGAAGAGGATTCATTTCGTCGGTGAGGAAGACGTGAGCGACAACTCGGTAGTACTGAGGTACCAGGACGGCGAGTACGAGTACCCCGTCGTCGAGAGCACTGCGGGCAACTCCGGCTTCGACATCTCGAAGCTGCTCCCGCAGACCGGCCTGGTCACCCTGGACAACGGCTTCGGTAACACCGCCGCGTACAAGTCCGCGATCACCTTCGTGGACGGTGACAACGGCATCCTGCGGTACCGCGGCTACCCGATCGAGCAGCTCGCCTCCGATGGCGGCTTCATCGAGACCGCGTACCTCCTGATCAACGGCGAGCTGCCCAACGCGGACCAGCTGGCGGAGTTCAACCGCGAGATCACCCAGCACACCCTGCTGCACGAGGACGTCAAGCGCTTCTTCCAGGGCTTCCCGCGGGACGCCCACCCGATGGCCATGCTGTCCTCGGTCGTCGGCGCGCTGTCCACGTTCTACCCGGAGAGCCACAACCCGTTCGACGCGGCCCAGCGCCACCTGTCGACGGTCCGCCTCCTCGCCAAGCTGCCGACGATCGCCGCGTACGCGTACAAGAAGGCGATGGGCCAGCCCTTCGTCTACCCGCGCAACGACCTGAGCTACGTCGAGAACTTCCTGCGGATGACCTTCGCCGTCCCCGCCGAGGACTACGAGCTCAACCCGGTCGTCGTCAACGCGCTGGACAAGCTGCTCATCCTGCACGCGGACCACGAGCAGAACTGCTCGACGTCCACCGTGCGCCTGGTCGGCTCCAGCCACGCCAACCTGTTCGCCTCGATCTCGGCCGGCATCTCGGCCCTGTGGGGCCCGCTGCACGGCGGCGCCAACCAGGCCGTGCTGGAGATGCTGGAGAGCATCCAGAAGGACGGCGGCGACGTCGACGCCTTCATCACGAAGGTGAAGAACAAGGAAGCCGGCGTCAAGCTGATGGGCTTCGGTCACCGGGTCTACAA
The DNA here is from genome assembly GCF_042885555.1 of Kitasatospora sp. NPDC058048. Classification (NCBI taxonomy): domain Bacteria; kingdom Bacillati; phylum Actinomycetota; class Actinomycetes; order Kitasatosporales; family Streptomycetaceae; genus Kitasatospora; species Kitasatospora sp. NPDC058048. The sequence goes on from NZ_JBHVRT010000003.1 coordinate 5,569, forward strand.
GGCCTTCGACCCGCGCGCCGCCCAGGTCAAGCTGCTCGCGCACGAGGTCCTCGGCCAGCTCGGCAAGAGCGACGAGCTGCTGGACATCGCGCTCAAGCTGGAGGAGCACGCCCTCAAGGACGACTTCTTCATCTCGCGCAAGCTGTACCCGAACGTGGACTTCTACACCGGCCTGATCTACCGCGCCATGGGCTTCCCGACCAGCATGTTCACCGTGCTGTTCGCGCTCGGCCGGCTGCCGGGCTGGATCGCCCACTGGCACGAGATGATCAACGACCCGACCAGCCGGATCGGCCGTCCGCGCCAGATCTACACCGGCACCGCGATCCGCGACTACGTCCCGCTGGACGCCCGCTGACCGTGGCGGAGCCGACCACCGGCCCGCGCGGAAGCTGAGAGGGGCCCGGCCGCTGTCGAGCGGCCGGGCCCCTTCGCGTCCCGGTGGCGCGCCCGAGGGCCCGCGCGGGGACGGAACCGTACGGCGCACGACTCCGGGGTCGGCCGCAGCCGGGGACGGCCGCTCAAAGCGTCCCAGGCCCGCCAGAACCCCGGCGTCGTGCGCGAAGGCCGTCGGGTTCGACGACCGTTCCCGGGGCCCGCCGGAGCCCCGTCGGCGACAGTTCTGGAAGCGCGGGGACACATTGCCGTTCAGCGTGTCCCCGCCCATCGGAAAAACTGCCGCACTACCAACCTAAGACGTATCAGGGTGCGAGAAGTTACGCCCGGGGGGTGTGAGCTGCCTCTCGCCACGCTCCGTGTGCGCGTCGTACCACGCCCATATCACACCTTCGCTCGCGCGGGACGTCACCCTCCCCGCAGTCACGGCAACCGAGCGTGATAGGAATCGTGGCATTCCGGTACGGACCGTCGCGCACATTCGCCGCGCGACGGCGGAACTGGGGAGGGAGTGCGCAGATGGCCAGGAACGTCGTCGTCACCGGCGGTGGCACGGGAATCGGGTACGAAGTCACGCGGCGGTTCGTCGAGGCCGGCGACCACGTGGTGATCGTGGGGCGCCGCCGGGCGGTCCTGGAGAAGGCCGCGGCCGACCTCGGACCGAACGTCACCCCGCTGGTGTGCGACCTCGCCGACCCGGACGCCGTCGAGGCCGCGCTCGCCGAACTGCCCGAGCGCATCGACGTCCTGATCAACAACGCCGGCAGCCGCGAGACCGTGGTCGGCGGCGGGCCGCACGCCCTGCTGGCGCGCTGGCGCGGCGACTTCGAGCGCAACGTGCTGACCGTGGTGCTGCTCACCGAGTCGGTCCGCGACCGGCTCACCCCGGGCTCCGGCCGGGTGGTCACCGTCAGCTCCATCGCCGCCCTGCGCGGGGCCGGCTCGTACGGCGCGGCGAAGGCCTCGCTGCACGCCTGGAACCACTTCCTGGCCGCCCAGTTGGGCACCTCGGGCATCACCGCCAACATCGTCGCGCCGGGCACCGTCGCGGGCACCGAGTTCTTCGGGCCGCGGCTGGACGAGGCCGAGGTCGCCCGCCGGGCCGCCCGCACCCTGCTCGGGCGGATCGGCGAGAGCGGCGAGGTCGCGGCGGCGGTGCACTTCCTGGCCTCGCCCGAGGCCGGGTTCATCACCGGCGAGATCCTGCACTGCAACGGCGGCGAGCTGCTGGGGCGTTGAGCCGCCGGGCGTCGAGACGGACGGCGGGCCCCGACCGGTAACCGGTCGGGGCCCGCCGCACGTACGGGCTCAGGCGGGCCGGAAGCGGCGCAGCCGCAGGCTGTTGGTGACCACGAAGACCGAGGAGAAGGCCATCGCGGCCCCCGCGATCACCGGGTTGAGCAGGCCGGCCGCGGCCAGCGGGATCGCCGCCACGTTGTAGCCGAAGGCCCAGAACAGGTTGCCCTTGATGGTGCCGAGGGTCCTGCGGGAGAGCCGGATGGCGTCGGCCGCCGAGCGCAGGTCGCCGCGGACCAGGGTGAGGTCGCCGGCCTCGATGGCGGCGTCGGTGCCGGTGCCCATGGCCAGGCCCAGGTCGGCCTGGGCGAGCGCGGCGGCGTCGTTGACGCCGTCGCCGACCATCGCGACGACCCTGCCCTCGGCCTGCAGCCGCTTGACGGTGGAGACCTTGTCCTCGGGGAGCACCTCGGCGAACACGTGCTCCGGCGCGATGCCGACCTCGGCCGCCACGGCCGCGGCCACCGCCCGGTTGTCGCCGGTGAGCAGCACCGGGGTCAGGCCCAGCCCGCGCAGCCTGCCGATCGCCTCGGCGCTGGTCGGCCTGACCGCGTCGGCGACCTCCAGCACGGCCCGCGCCTCGCCGTCCCAGCCGACCGCGATCGCGGTGCGGCCGGCCGCCTCGGCGGCGGACTTGGCGCGGGCCAGGGAGGGCGGCAGGTGCTGTGCGCGGTCGGCCAGCAGGGCCTCACGCCCGGCGACCACCGTGCGGCCCGCCACGACCCCCTCCACGCCCCGTCCGGGCACGTTGCGGAAGTCCGTGACGGCGGGCAGTTCGCCGGCCTCGGCGGCGGCCTCGGCGACCGCCCGGGCGATCGGGTGCTCGGAGGCGTGCTCGACGGCGCCGGCCAGGCGCAGCGCCTCGGCCCGGTCCACGCCCTCGGCGGTGTGCACGGCGACCAGGGCCATCCGGCCGGCGGTGACGGTGCCCGTCTTGTCGAGGACGACGGTGTCGACCCGGCGGGTGGTCTCCAGCACCTCGGGGCCCTTGATCAGGATGCCGAGCTGGGCGCCGCGGCCGGTGCCGACCATGAGCGCGGTCGGGGTGGCCAGGCCCAGGGCGCACGGGCAGGCGATGATCAGCACGGCGACGGCGGCGGTGAAGGCCTCGGTGGGGCTGTCGGTGGCCAGCAGCCAGACCACCAGGGTGGCGAGGGCGATCAGGATGACGACCGGGACGAAGACGGCGGAGATCCGGTCGGCCAGCCGCTGGGCGGCGGCCTTGCCGTTCTGGGCCTCCTCGACCAGCCGGGCCATCCGGGACAGCTGGGTGTCGGCGCCGACCCGGGTGGCCTCGACCACCAGCCGCCCGCCCGCGTTGACGGTGGCGCCGGTGACGGCGTCGCCGACGGTGACCTCGACCGGGACGGACTCGCCGGTGAGCATCGAGGCGTCCACGGCCGAGGCGCCCTCGACCACCACGCCGTCGGTGGCGATCTTCTCGCCGGGGCGGACCACGAAGCGGGTGCCGACCGTCAGCCGGTCCACCGGCAGCCGTACCTCCCGGCCCGCCCGCAGGACGGCGACGTCCTTGGCGCCGAGGTCGAGCAGGGCGTGCAGCGCGGCGCCGGCCCGGCGCTTGGAGCGGGCCTCCAGGTGGCGGCCGAGCAGGATCAGCACGGTGACGGCGGCGGCGGTCTCCAGGTAGAGCGTGGCGGAGGCGTCGGTGTCGCCGACGGACAGCGAGAAGGCGTGGTGCATCCCGGGCAGGCCGGCGTGGCCCAGGAACAGGGCCCAGCAGGACCAGCCGAAGGCGGCCAGGGTGCCGAGCGAGACCAGGGTGTCCATGGTGGCGGCGCCGTGCCGCAGGTTGGTCCAGGCAGCGCGGTGGAAGGGCAGGCCGCCGTAGACCACGACCGGGCCGGTGAGCGCGAAGGCCAGCCACTGCCAGTTGTCGAACTGGAGGGCCGGCACCATCGACAGCAGGACCACCGGGACGCTGAGGACGGTGCTGATCAGCAGCCGGTCCCGCAGGGTGTCGGGGCGTCCGGTCGGAGCGGTCCGCTCGGGTTCGGGGGCGGCGGGCGCCGGCGGCGGGGGGACCTCGGCGGTGTAGCCGGTGCGCTCGACGGTGGCGATCAGCTCCTCGACCGTGGTGCCGGGGCCGAAGTCGACCCGGGCCTTCTCGGTGGCGAAGTTGACGGTGGCCTCGACGCCGTCCATCCGGTTGAGCTTCTTCTCGATCCGGGCGGCGCAGGAGGCGCAGGTCATCCCGCCGATCGACAGCTCGACCCGGTCCCGGGCCCCGAGGTCCGGGGTGGACGTGCTCATGCGGATCAGCTCCTCGGTCGGGCGGCCGGCGGGGGCGCCGCGGCGGCCCCCACCGTGCCGGGTGGGTCAGGCGCTGCGGCCGACCAGCTCGTAGCCGGCCTCGTCGATCGCGGCGCGCACCTGCTCGTCGTCCAACGGGGCGGCGGAGGAGATCGTCACGGTACCGGCCGTGGAGTCGGCGGCGACCCCGGTGACCCCGGCCAGGGCGGAGACCTCCTCGCTGATCGCCTTCTCGCAGTGGCCGCAGCTCATGCCGGACACGGTGTAGGTGATGGTGGTGGACATCGGAGGCCTCCGGGAGGTCCGGGCGGCCCGGGTGTTCGTCCGGGACGCGGCGCTGGCAACGACTCTTGCGACAACACCATACCCCTCCAGGGTATTCCCGGAGACGGCGGGGCGGAATGCTCCGCAGCGCGGGGAGCCGGGCCGGTCGGGCCTCCTCCGTGATCGTCCCTTATGTTCGATATGTGTTTCCGCTCCGCCGCGCCCAGTCTCCCTCGGCCCCCACGGCAGCCGGACTGCCGCCGGACCGGCAGCGCGGCGCCCTGCTCGCCGCCGACCTCCAGGACGTCCCGTTCTGGCGGCGCGCCACGCCCGCGCTGATCGCCGTCCTGCTGGTCGGGCTCGCGGACTTCCTCTCCGGCAAGGACCGCTACCTGGCCCCGCTGATGACCGTGGTGCCGACCATCGCGGCGCTGACCCTGAAACCCCGCGAGCTGCTCCTGGTCTGCGCGTTCGGGCTGGTCACCGTGTTCGGGCTCAGCCACTACGACGAGGTCGACAACATCAACGACGCCCGCTTCCTGTACGGGGCGATGGTCAGCTACGTCGTCCTGACACTGTTCTCGGCCTGGGTCGCCAAGATCCGGATGCGGCGCGCGGCGGCCTTCGCGGCCGTCAGCTCCGTCGCCGAGGCCGCCCAGCGGGCGCTGCTGCAACTGCCCGGGCCGACCGTCGGACCGCTGCGGCTCGCGGTGCGGTACGTGTCGGCGGCGGACGCCTCACGGATCGGCGGCGACCTGTACTCGGTGCTGGAGACGCCGCACGGCACCCGGGTCGCGGTCGGGGACGTCCGGGGCAAGGGACTGGCGGCGGTGCAGACCGCGGCCGTGGTGCTGGGCGCGTTCCGCGAGGCGGCGTACGACGAGGCCGGGCTGCGGGGCGTCGCGGCGCGGATCGAGGCCAGCGTCGAACGGCACGTGCCGGACGGGGAGTTCACCACGGCACTGTTCGCGGAGTTCCGTACGCCCGGCGCGATGGAACTGCTGCAGTACGGCCACGTGCCGCCGATCCGGGTGGACCCCGAGGGGCGGGCGCAGGTGCTGCACGCGCCCGACCCCTGGGTGCCGCTGGGCCTCGGCCGGCTGGCGACGGGGGAGCCGACCACCTGGAGGCAGCCGTTCGCCGAGGAGGACGTGCTGGTGCTCTGCACGGACGGGGTGATCGAGGCGCGGCACCGCACGAGCGGGGAGTTCTACCCGCTGGCGGAGCGGGTCGGGCCGCTGGTGGGGGGAGCCGCGCGCTCGGCGGGGGAGCTGGAGGCCGCGGTGGGCCGGGTGTACGCGGACCTGCTGGCGCACACCGGCGGGGAGCTGCGGGACGACGCGTTGCTCCTGCTGATCGCGCGGACGGACGGGTGAGGGGCCCTGCGGGGCGGGCTTGTGGGTGGGGGCTTTCGGGAGGGTGGGGGCGGGGCGGCTCCGGGGGTGGCCGCTCCGAGGGGCTGGATGATTTTCAGACTGCCGACTTTGGGGGTGGGGGTTGGCCGCCGTTGGCAGTCTGAAAATCACCCGCAACGCCCCTCTCCGGGCCACCCCCTGCGCCGCCCCTTCCGCAGCGCGTCCCTCTCGCTGGGTTGGGTGAGGGGGGAGGTGGGTCGGGGGAAGAGGGGGGAGGTGGGTCGGGGGAAGAGGGGGGAGGTGGGTCGGGGGAAGAGGGGGGAGGTGGGTGGGGGTGGTTGCTGTGGGTGGGTGAGGGTCAGGCGGCGGTGACGTCGGCGAGGGTGCGGAAGACGAGGGCCGTGGAGGTGGCGCCCGGGTCCTGGTGGCCGATGCTGCGTTCGCCCAGGTAGGAGGCGCGGCCCTTGCGGGCCCGGAGGGGGACGGTGTCGCGGGCGCCCTGCTCGGCGGCGTCGGCGGCCGCGGCGGCCGAGGCGGGGAGGCCGGCGCCGGTGGCGGCCGCCGCGCGGAACGCGGCGACGGCCGGGGTCCAGGCGTCCACGATGGTCTTGTCGCCGGGTTCGGCCTTGCCGAGGAGGCGGACGGCGTCCAGGCCCGCCGACAGGGCCTCGGCGACGTCGGCCGGACCGGCCGGTTCGGGCAGGGCGGCGCCGATGGCGCGGAAGGCCTTGCCGTAGAGCGGGCCGGAGGCGCCGCCGACCTTGGAGATGAGCGTGCTGCCGGTCCTGGTGAGGACGGCGCCGGGGCCGGCCGGCCGGAGGCCGTCCAGGGCGGTCAGGGCGGCGGCGAAGCCGCGCCGGAGGTTGCTGCCGTGGTCGCCGTCGCCGATCGCGGAGTCCAGCTCGGTGAGCCGGGACTGCTCCTTCTCGACGGCCGCGGCGATCGCTCGGATCCAGGCCTCGGCCAGCGGGGTGTCGAAGTCCATCGGGTCTCCTTCGGTGCGGCTCAGCGCTTGAGGGCGGGGGTGTCGACCGGGGCGTCCCAGAGTTCCAGCAGCTGGGCGTCGGCCTTGGTGAGGGTGAGCGAGAAGCCCGCCATGTCGAGGCTGGTGACGTAGTTGCCGACCAGGCTGCGGGCCACCGTGATGCCGCGCTCGGCGAGCCTGGCGGCGACCTCGCCGTAGACCACGTACAGCTCCAGCAGCGGGGTCGCGCCGAGGCCGTTGAGCAGGGCGATCACCTCGTCGCCCGGGGTCAGGTGGTGGTCGGCCAGGACGGTCTCGACCACCTCGGCGGCCAGCTCGCGGGCCGGGCGGAGCTTCTCCCGCCGGCGGCCGGGCTCGCCGTGGATGCCGACGCCGACCTCGATCTCGTCCTCGGGCAGGTCGAAGCCGGGCTTGCCGGCGGCCGGGACGGTGGCCGCGGTGAGCGCGATCGCGAAGGAGCGGGAGGCGGCGTTGACCCGCTCGCCCAGGGCGGCGACCTCGTCCAGCGGGGCTCCGCGCTCGGCCAGCGCGCCGGCCGTCTTCTCCACCAGCACGGTCGCGCCGGTGCCCCGGCGCCCGGCCGTCCAGGTGGAGTCCTCGACCGCGACGTCGTCGTTGACCAGGACGGTGCGGACCTCCAGGCCCTCCTCGGCGGCGAGTTCGGCGGCGAGCTCGAAGTTCATCACGTCGCCGGTGTAGTTCTTCACCACGAAGACCACGCCGGCGCCGTTCTCCACGGCCTTGGCGGCGGCCAGCATCTGGTCCGGGACGGGCGAGGTGAACACCTCGCCGGGGCAGGCGGCGTCGAGCATGCCCGGGCCGACGAAGCCGCCGTGCAGCGGCTCGTGGCCGGAGCCGCCGCCGGAGATCAGCGCCACCTTGGGGCCGGCCGGGCGGGCGGCCCGGGTGATCACCCGGTTGGGGACGTCCACCGCCAGCTCCGGATGGGCGGCGGCGATTCCGGCCAGCGCGTCCTCCAGGACGCTCTCCGGGGTGTTGATCAGCTTCTTCAACGCTCTTCGCTCCCTTGGTGACCGGGGTGAGGACGCCACGGCGGTCGATGCCGTGGACCCGACGCTACGCCAGACGGGGGTGGGGGGCACGGGGTGCGACACGCGGGATTCCGATCACTCTCCCGGAGCAGTCGGTTCCGGCCGTAAGGTCGGCCGCATGAGTGAGAACGTGGGCATTGTTCTGGTCTCGCACAGCGCCCGGCTCGCGGAGGGGCTGCGCGAGCTGCTCGGCGAACTCGCCCCGGACGGCGTGCGGGTGGTCGTCGCGGGCGGAACCGAGGACGGCGGGCTCGGCACCAGCTACGACCTGATCGCCGGGGCGATCGCGCGGGCCGACGCCGGGGCGGGCGTGGTCGTGCTGCCGGACCTCGGCAGCTCGGTGCTCACCGCCGTCACGGTGCTGGAGGACGAGCCGCGCCCGGGCGTGCGGCTGGCGGACGCGCCGTTCGTGGAGGGCGCGGTGGCCGCCGCCGTCACCGCCTCGACCGGGGCGGACCTGGCCGAGGTGGTCGCGGCGGCCGAGGACGCGCGCGGGTTCAGGAAGCTCTGAGCGTCCGGCGTCCGCTCACCCGGCGTCCGCTCACGTGGAGTCCGCTCACTTGGCGTCCGCGTAGCAGTCCACCACCGCCGTGCTGAGCGGGAAGCGCACCGGGGTGTCGCCGAAGACCAGCCGGCGGGCCTCGTCGGCCGCCTCGGCGACGGCGGCGGCCACCTCGTCGGCGAGGTTCGCCGGGGTGTGCACGATCACCTCGTCGTGCTGGAAGAACACCAGGTGCGGGCGGTCCGCCGGGCCGGACGCCGGCAGGTCGTTCAGCCGGCGGCGCAGCGCGGCGAGCAGGGCCAGCGCCCAGTCGGCGGCGCTGGCCTGGATGACGAAGTTGCGGGTGAACCGGCCGCGGGCGCGGGCGGTGCGGCCGCCGGCCTCGCCCGCGGCGTCCCCCTCGGTGAGGTCGAGGAAGTCGGCGGAGGCCGGCGGGCAGACCCGGCCGAGCCGGGAGGCGACCAGGCCGCCGTCCTCGCCGGTGCGGGCGGCGGCCTCGACGTAGCCCATCGCGGCGGGGTAGCGGCGGTGCAGGGTGTTGAGCAGCGGGCCGATGTCGCCGCTGGTCTGGCCGTACATGGCGCCGAGCAGGCCGAGCTTGGCCTTGTCCCGGTCGCCCTGGAAGGCGTGGGCGGCGAGCGCCTCGTACAGGTCGCCGCCGGCGGCGGTGCGGGCCAGCCCGGCGTCCTGGGAGAGCGCGGCGAGCACCCGGGGCTCCAGCTGGGCGGCGTCGGCGACGACCAGCAGCCAGCCCGGGTCGGCGACCACGGCGCGGCGCAGGATCCGCGGGATCTGCAGGGCTCCGCCGCCGCGGCTGGCCCAGCGGCCGGAGACCACGCCGCCGACCACGTACTCGGGCCGGAAGCGGCCGCCGCGGGCCCAGGCGTCCTGCCAGGCCCAGCCGTGCGCGACGTGGATCCGGGACAGCTCCTTGTAGCGGACCAGCAGCTGCGCGGCCGGGTGGTCGATGCCCTTGAGCTCCCAGGAGCGGGTGGAGCCGAGCTGGATGCCCGCCTCGGCGAAGGCGCGCAGCACCTGGGTGTGGGAGTCGGGGTTGAAGGGCTTGGCGCCGAGCGCCTGCTGGAGGTCGACGGCGAGCTCGGCGAGGATCCTGGGCTGGGTGCCGGGGACGGTCGGGCGGGGGCCGAGCAGCTCGGTGAGCAGGTGGTCGTGGACGTCGGCCCGCCAGGGCAGGCCGTCGTGGGCCATCTCGGCGGCCACCAGGGCGCCGGCCGACTCGGCGGCGACGAGCAGCCGGAACCGCTGCCGGGCGCCCGGGTCGGCGAGGGCGGCGATCCGGCGCTGCTGTTCGGCGTGGACGGCGACCACGGCCGCCAACGGGTCGGCGCCGGGCGGCAGTTGCAGCCGGTCGGGGGCGAACAGGGTGTCCTGGCCGTCGTCGGCGTCGGACAGGCCCGGTTCGGGCAGGTCCGCCGGGACGGGCAGGCCGCGCAGCCGGGCCCAGGCGGCGCCGAGCGACCGGGGCGCGCCGAACCGGCCCTCGTGCGCCAGCAGCAGCGCCTCGACCAGCCGCAGGTCGTGGCAGCGGGCGAGCCGGTCGGGCAGCTTCGGCAGCAGCGGGGCGTACCCGGAGTCGGTGGCGGCCCAGACCCAGCGCGGATGGTCGGCGGCCTCCCGGGCGGCGACGGCGGTGGCGAGGTCGCGGACGGTCTCCGGCGGGCCGAGCGGGGCGCCCGCGTCGTCCAGTGCCTGGAGCCGGCCGCCGGGGCCGTGCGGGTCGGGCGCGAGGGCGGTCCTGGGTGCCACGGGGGCTGCTCCTCTCCGGCGCGCGGTCGGGCGTGCGGGGACGGGTACGGGGGGTGCGGGCCCGCGGGCGGGCGCGCGGCGGCCCGCGACCGACGGGCCCGCGCCGTCGACGTTAACGGGTGGGTGTGACAACGCGCGGCAGGCGGGCACGGCGGCGCCCGGCGGGACGGGCCCCGGCGGGGTGTCCGCAGGGGTGGAGAACCGCGTGGGCAGGGCGGGTGACACGGCGTAGGGTTCGCGAAATGACCGAGAACCCGTTCTTCCAGGCCAGTCCGCTGGTCTACGAGCTCCCGCCGTTCGCCGAGATCCGCGAGGAGCACTACCTGCCCGCGTACGAGCGGGGAATGGCCGAGCAGCTGGCCGAGATCGCGGCGATCACCGCCGACCGGGGCCTGCCGACCTTCGAGAACACCCTGGTGGCCCTGGAGCGCTCCGGGGAGCTGCTGCGCCGGGTCGACGCGGTGTTCCGCAACCAGTCCTCCTCGGACACCACCGACGTGCTGGACGAGGTGGAGGCGAAGGTCAGCCCGCTGCTCGCCGTCCACCACGACGCCATCCACCTGGACCTCGCGCTGTTCGCCCGGATCGAGGCGCTCCACGAGGCCCGCGCCGGGCTCGGACTGGACCCGGAGTCGCTGCGGCTGCTGGAGCGCCGGTACACCGCCTTCGTGCGCTCCGGTGCCCGGCTGGGCGAGGCCGAGCAGGCCCGGCTGCGCGAGCTGAACGCCGAACTCGCGGCGCTCGGAACGACGTTCCAGCAGAACGTGAACGCCGCCACCCGCTCCGCCGCGCTGGTGCTGGACTCCGCCGACGAACTGGCCGGACTGTCCGAGGGCGCCGTCGCCGGGGCCGCGGAGAACGCCCGGGTGCTCGGCCGCCCGGGCGGCTACGTGCTGAGCCTGCGGAGCACCTCCGGCCAGGCCGAACTGGCCCGGCTCGACGACCGCTCGGTGCGCGAGCGGCTGCTGGCCGCCTCGCTCGGCCGGGGCGCCGAGGACAACGGCCCGCTGGCGATCCGGATGGCGGCGCTGCGCGCCGAGCGGGCCGCGCTGCTGGGGTACCCGAGCCACGCCGCGTACGTGGTGGCGGACGAGACGTCCGGCACCGTCGAGGCGGTCTCCGGCCTGCTGTCCCGGCTGGTCGGCCCGGCCGTGGCGATGGCCCGGCGGGAGGCCGGGGAGCTGGCCCGGGCGGCCGCCGCGGACGGGATCGGGGAACTCGCCGCGCACGACTGGGCGTACTACTCGGAGAAGGTCCGGCAGAGCTCCTACCAGGTGGACGCGGCGGTGCTGCGCCCGTACTTCGAGCTGGAGCGGGTGCTGCGGGACGGCGTCTTCTTCGCCGCGAACCTGGCGTACGGAGTGAGCTTCACCGAGCGGCCGGACCTGACGGCCCACCACCCGGACGCCCGGGTCTTCGAGGTGTTCGAGGAGGACGGCAGCCCGCTGGGCCTGTTCATCGGCGACTTCCACGCCCGGGCGTCCAAGCGCGGCGGCGCCTGGATGGACGCGCTGGTCTCCCAGTCCGGGCTGACCGGGCAGCGGTCGGTGGTGCTGAACAACCTCAACATCCCGCGTCCGGCGCCCGGCGAGCCGGTGCTGATGGACTGGGACGAGGTGCGCACGCTGTTCCACGAGTTCGGGCACGCGCTGCACGGGCTGTTCTCGGACGTGCGCTACCCGCTGTTCTCGGGCACCTCGGTGCCCCGGGACTTCGTCGAGTTCCCCTCGCAGGTCAACGAGATGTGGATGGTCCGGCCCGAGGTGCTGGCCAACTACGCCCGCCACCACGCGACCGGGGAGCCGCTGCCGGCCGAGCTGGTCGAGCGGATGACGGCGGCCGAGGGCTTCGGGCAGGGCTTCCGGACGGTCGAGTACCTGGCGGCCACGCTGCTGGACTGGGCCTGGCACACCGTGCCGCAGGGCGAGGAGATCGCGGACGCCGAGGAGTTCGAGGCGCGGGCGCTCGCGGCGGCCGGGATCGCGGTGGACGCGATCCCGCCGCGCTACCGGACGGCGTACTTCCAGCACATCTTCTCCAGCGGCTACAGCGCGGCGTACTACGCGTACATCTGGTCGGAGGTGCTGGACGCCGACACCGTGCAGTGGTTCGAGGGCAACGGGCGCCCGGTGCGGGAGAGCGGCGAGCTGTTCCGGCGGGAGCTGCTGGCGCGCGGGTTCAGCCGGGACCCGCTGGAGTCCTTCCGCGCGGTGGTCGGCCGGGCGCCGGAGACCGGGCCGCTGCTGGCCCGCCGGGGACTGGCATGACCGTCCCGCTCGGTACGTTCACGCAGCTCGGTACGTTCACGCCGCTCGGCCCGATCATCGAGCGGTGAGCGTGACCGTCACGGTTGTGCCCCGGGGGGCGTGCGGGAGCCGGACGCGTACGGTTCCCGCCCGCCCGCCGGTCGGCTGTTCGACCTCGACCCGGGCGCCGGCGGGGGCGACGGTGACACCGGCCCCGTGCGGGAACGCGGCCGGGGGCAGCAGGATCTCGCTGCCGCGCCCGGTGCCGTCCGAGCGCCAGCCCACGGTGGTGGCGGCCGTCCGGACCTCGGTGCCCGCGACGGCCACCGGGTACGGGCCGAAGGCGGGTTCGTCGCCGGGGGCGGGGCGTCCGGCCGGGTCGAGCGCGCAGTAGCCGCCGTTGCCCCGGCACCAGTACCACATCGTCCAAGCCTCGGCGAAGCCGTCCATCGCGGCGACCTGACGGCGGACCAGCTCGGCGTTGCCCGGGGTGCGGGAGTTCGGCGGGCCCCACTCGCCGACCAGGACGGGCAGGCGGTGGGCGGCCGGGTAGCCGGTGATCGCGGCGGTGTACTGCTCCACGAAGCCGCCGGCCGGGTCCCAGTCGGCGCCGCCCTCGACCGCGGTGTCGTAGAAGTGCGGCGCGTAGCCGAGCCGGGGTGCGCCGGGGCGCGGGTCGGCGAAGCCGGGCAGTTGGGTGGGCACGCCCTGGCCGACCAGCACGGTCGGCTCGACGAACAGCCAGGAGCGGGAGTCGACCCGGCGCACGGCCGTGATCAGGCGGCGGTACATGTCGGCGAGCCGGCCCTGTTCCAGGGCGGCGGAGGCGGCGGCCAGCACGGCCGGATCGCTCGGGTCGCCGTCCACCGGGCCGAACGGCTCGTTGAACAGGTCGTAGCCCAGCAGTGAGCTGTGGCCGCGCAGTTCGCGGGCGAGCCGGGTGTAGAAGTCGGCCTGCCAGGCGCGCAGGTCGGGGTCGTCGTAGAGGTGCCGGAAGGCGGCCTGGACGGCGGGCTGGAAGTAGCCGGCGAACCAGTCGTCCGGGTCGGGGGTGAACGGCAGGTCGTCGTCGCGGGTGGCCCAGACGGGTACGCCGTTGGTGCCGCCGCCGAACTTCGGCCCGTAGACGTCCTGGTGGAAGTCGATCAGGACCAGCAGGCCCAGCCGGTCGGCCCGGTCGAGGAGCCGCTGCACGCGGTGCAGTTCGGCGGGGTCGAGGCGGCCGCGCTCGGGCTCCAGCCTCGTCCAGGAGACCGGCAGCCGGACCAGGGTGAAGCCCTGGGCGGCGACGGAGTCGAGGTCGGCGGGGGTGGCCTCGGCGTACTTGTCGAGGTTGAAGCCGCGCAGCCGCAGGTGGCGGCCCTGGGCGTCGGTGAGGGAGGTGCGGCCGTCGGCGGCGGTGGCCGTGCCGGTGGGGAAGCGGTCCGGGGCGGGGGAACGGCCCGGCTGCCCGCCGTGGGCCGAGGCCGGGACGGCGGTGAGGACGGCGGTGGCGGCGAGCAGCAGGGCGACGGCGGTGCGGCGCAGGCGCATCGGGGACCTCGCACGGCAGGGGTGGGGGTGGGGCCCGATGATGCCCGGACTGTCGTGCGCGGCACAAGAGTTCGGTCGGCGGACGCTGTCGGGCGACCGGGTGACCGGGTGGCCGGGCTTCAGTCGGCGGTCGGCTCGGGCGCGGTCGGCGGGACGGCGGTCGGCAGGTCCGCGGCGGCGGCGAGCCGGCCCCAGAGCAGGTCGGCCAGCGCCTGCACCATCCGGGTGCGGGAGCAGGGCCTGGTCTCCAGCCACCAGTCCCCGGCGGCCAGCACCATGCCGGTGATGCCGCGGCCCCAGGCCTCGGCGAGCAGGTCGCGGTCGGCGCCGAGGTCGACCTGGCTCCGCACGGCCCGGGTGATCTCCTCGGCGATCTGCTTGAGCGCGGGGGCGAGCGCGTTGCCCGCGCTGCTGGGGTCGCCGGGCTCGGGGTGGGTGAGCAGCCGGTAGACCTGGGGGCGGGCCTCGATGCCGGCGAGGTAGGTGTCCAGGACGTGTTCGACCCGGTCGCGGCGTTCCAGCGGCTCGGCGAGGGCGGCCCGGACGGCGGCCAGCAGCCCGCCGGTGTGGCGTTCGGTCAGGGCTCTGATCAGGCCGTTCCGGTCGCCGAAGTGGCGGTAGAGGATCGGTTTGGTGATCCCGGCCTCGGCGGCGATGGCGTTCATGCTGGCGCCCGGCCCCTCGCGCTGGATGACCCGGTCGGCGGCGTTGAGCAGCTGCTCGCGGCGGGGCTCTCGGGACATGCGCTGCTCCTCGGGATCGGGTTCGGCGGGGTCTGCCTGGGCGTTGACACCGGTTACCAATCAGTAGCAGACTCCCACGATGTTACCCGAGGTAACACCCCGGTCGGCCGCACACGTCTTCGGAGGCAGGCACCATGAGCAGCACGTTCTCGCTGGACCCGGGCGCGGACCAGCTCGCCGTACGCGACTGGCTGCACGGCTTCGCCGCCGACGTGATGCGCCCGGCCGCGGCCGAGTGGGACGAGCGCGAGGAGACCCCCTGGCCGGTCATCCAGGAGGCCGCCAAGCTGGGCATCTACTCGCTGGACTTCTACGCCCAGCAGTACTTCGACCCCTCCGGCGTGGGCATCCCGATCGCCATGGAGGAACTGTTCTGGGGCGACGCCGGCATCGGGCTGTCCATCGTCGGCACCACCCTGGCCGCCGTCGCGGTGCTGGCCAACGGCACCGACGAGCAGATCGGCACCTGGACCCCGCAGATGTTCGGCACGCCGGAGGACGTCAAGGTGGCGGCCTTCTGCTCCTCCGAGCCGGACGCTGGCTCGGACGTCTCGGCGCTGCGCACCCGGGCGGTGTACGACGAGGCCGCGGACGAGTGGGTGCTGAACGGCACCAAGACCTGGGCCACCAACGGCGGGATAGCCGCCGTCCACGTGGTGGTCGCCACCGTCGACCCGGCGCTCGGTGCGAAGGGCCAGGCCTCCTTCGTCGTCCCGCCCGGCACCCCCGGACTGAGCCAGGGTCAGAAGTTCAAGAAGCACGGCATCCGCGCCTCGCACACCGCCGAGGTCGTGCTGGACGGCGTCCGGGTGCCCGGCAGCTGCCTGCTCGGCGGCAAGGAGAAGCTGGACGAGCGGCTGGCCCGGGCCCGCGAGGGCGTCAAGCGCCCGGGGGGCCGGGGCAACGCGGCGATGGCCACCTTCGAGGCCTCCCGCCCGGCCGTCGGCGCGCAGGCGATCGGCATCGCCCGGGCCGCGTACGAGGTGGCGCTGGACTACGCGAGGACGCGCGAGCAGTTCGGCCGGCCGATCATCGACAACCAGGGCGTGGCCTTCCAGCTCGCCGACATGAGGACCCGGATCGACGCGGCCCGGCTGCTGGTCTGGCGGGCCTCCTGGATGGCGGCCAACAACCAGCCCTTCACGGCGGCCGAGGGCTCGATGTCCAAGCTGTACGCCGGTGAGACCGCCAAGTACGTGACCGCGCAGGCGATGCAGATCCTCGGCGGCAACGGCTTCACCCGGGAGTACCCGGTGGAGCGGATGCACCGGGACAGCGCGATCTACTCGATCTTCGAGGGGACCAGCGAGATCCAGCGGCTGGTGATCGCCCGGGCGATCTCGGGGGTGCCGATCCGCTGACTCAGCGGGCCAGCCAGAAGGTGAGCCCGGCGGTGAGCGCGCCCACCACCGCGCCGACGACCGTCTGCGCGGTGGTGTGGTCCCGCAGCACCACCCGGGACCAGCCGATCGCCGGAACCAGTGGAGCGAGCAGCAGCCAGAGCGGGCCCAGTGCGATGGCGAGGCAGACCACCGCGCCGGTGGCCACGGCGGTGTGGACGGAGACCTTCCACCAGGCGGTGATCACCAGGATCGGGACCAGCGAGGCGAACATCGCCAGGACCAGCGCCGTCAGGTCGGCCGGGGCGTCCAGTCCGATCATCACCGCGAAGCTGAGCAGCACCGAGCCCATGATGAGCGGGAAGACGGTCAGCCGCCGCTGCCGGTGGCCGACGTGGCGGTCCGCCACGGTGCCCTTGCGCATGCCGTGCCGGATGATCAGGGTCGGGACGACGGCGGCGAAGAGGATGGCGAACAGCGCCCAGCCGATGCCCGGCAGGCCGTAGCGGAGGCCGCCCAGCACCGGGAGCAGCGCGACGATCACGTTCTTCGGCTCCAGGCCGTCGGTGATCCGGCGGGCCCAGATCGTCCGGCTGGTGGGGGCGGCGGGCGCGGCCTCGGCCTCGGTCGTCATCGGGGTGGGTGCTCCGGGGGCGTGAAGGGGCGGACGGGTTGGACGGGTTGGACGGCTTCCGGTCGTACAGGTGATGGTGGTGCGGCCCGGCTCAGAACCGGGCGGGGCGGCCCTCCAGGAAGGCCGTCAGGCCCTCGCGGATGTCCGAGCCCTCCCGGGCGCGGAGCAGCCAGGGGGCCAGGACCTCGTCCGCCCGCTCGGGCGGGGCGTCCAGGACGGCCTTGGCCGCGCCGATGGTCTGGGTCGAGCGGAGGGTCAGCACCCGGGCGAAGTCCAGTGCGGCGGCGTCCAGTTCGGCGTCCGGCAGGACGCGTTCGGCGAGGCCCAGCGGCAGGGCGTCCCGGCCGGCCACCAACTCGCCGGAGAACAGCAGGTACTTGGCCCGGGCCGGGCCGATCAGCCGGGACAGCCGTACGGTCGGCACCGCCGAGTAGACCACGCCGAGCTTGGCCGGGGTGATCCCGAGCCGGGCGTCCTCGGCGACGAACCGCAGGTCGCAGGCGACGGCGAGCTGGCAGCCGCCGCCGACGCAGGCACCGTGCACCACGGCGAGGGTCGGGTGCGGGAAGGCCGCCAGCGCCTCCTCGGCGGCGACGTTGGTCGCGTGGTAGGCCTCCGCGTGGTCCGGATCGCCGTACACCTCGGAGAGTTCGGCGATGTCCGCGCCCGCGCTGAAGGTGTTGCCGGCGCCGGTGAGCAGCAGGACGCGTACGCCCTTGTGGCCGGCCAGTTCCTCCAGCACCTTGGGCAGCGCCTGCCAGATCGCCAGGGTCACCGCGTTGCGGCGGTGCGGGCGGGCGAACTCCAGGACGGCGACGCCGTCCTCGCCGACGTACGCGTTGAGGCCTTCGGCCTGCGCGGGCAGGGCGGAGCGGTCCCGCGTGAGCAGCGGCTGGTCCATGCGCACCTCCGGTCGGTCGTGGTGCGCCAACTCTCTCAGGCGGCGCGGGTGCAGTAGTCGCCGAGGCCGTGTTCGAGCAGGGCGAAGGCGCGGCGGGCCTCCTCCAGTGCGGTGGGCAGGGCGTCGGCGGCCCGCTCGCCGGCGAGCATCCGCCGGTGGTTGGCGGCGATCAGCGCGACCCGGACGGCCAGCGCCTGGGCGGTGGCGACCCGGGCGGTGAGCTCGTCGTGGGCCGGGTCCTGGGCGATCAGTTCGGCGGAGAGCGCGGCGTGCGCCAGCAGGTCGAAGCCGTGGGTGGCCCGGGCGGTCAGTGCCGGGGTGCGGTGGATCAGCCGGACCACGTCGAGCACGATCCGGTCGTCGTTCAGCCCGGAGGCCGGGTCGAAGCGTTCCAGCGCGGCGAGGAACTGCTCGCGCAGCGCCGTCGCCGCGGAGCTGCCCGGGGCGCGGTCGCGCACCGCCCGGGCGGGCTCGTCGAGGTGCTGCTCCATCGGGCGCATGACCAGCTCTTCCTTGGTGGGGAAGTAGTTGAAGACGGTCATCTTGGACACCTCGGCGGCGGCGGCGATCTCCGCGACCGAGACCTGGTCGAAGCCGCGCTCGGTGAACAGCGCGATGGCCGTGCGGAAGATCCGCATGCCGGTCTGGAGCTTCTTGCGCTCGCGCAGCGGGAGCGCGTCCAGGTCGACGTCGGAGCCGGGGTCCTGTGCGGGTCGCATCGCCATGCTGGGGACTGTACCAGGCTCAAATGTTGACCGGTCCGAAAGATTGGCCGGGATGAAAGATTGCCCAGGCTGAAAGATTGGTCGAGATGAAGAATTGACCGGGTACAAAAATGCTGCCATGGTGAGGACGCGCCGCCGGCCGTCCCGGCCCCGACGCGAACTCGACCGACCCTGGGGGGACTTGACCATGGCCACCGCCGTACCCGCACCGCCCGGCGCCACCGCGCCGATGACACCCGGCCGACGCAAGGCGGGCATGCTGCTCTGCCTGGTCACGATCGTGCTGGCCGTGCTCGACATGAACATCGTCTCGGCGGCCACCGTGCCGATCGTCCGCGACCTCGACCCGGTCCACGGCGTCGACCGGCTGCCCTGGCTGATCAGCGCGTTCGCCCTCGCCGCCACCGCGCTGCTGCCGCTCTACGGCAAGCTGTGCGACTCCTACGGCGCCAAGCGCGTGCTCCTCGGGGCGGTCGCCACCTTCACGCTCGGTTCGGCGCTGTGCGGAGCGGCGCAGTCGATGGGCCAGCTGATCGCCTTCCGGGCCGTCCAGGGCATCGGCGGCGGCGGGCTGATGAGCGTCACCATGGTCGTCATCGCCCAGTTCAAGGAGCCGGGCGGGCGCGCCAACGCCAAGGGCAGCGCCATGGGCGGGATCGTCGCGGGACTGGGCATGTCGGTCGGCCCGCTGGTCGGGGGGCTGCTCGCCGACCACGTCAGCTGGCGCTGGATCTTCTACGTCAACCTGCCGCTCTGCCTGGTGGTGCTGGTCGGTGTCGCCCTGGTGATCAGGCTGCCCAGGGCGACCGGCCGCGGCGGCCTGGACTTCCTCGGCTCCGCCCTGGCCGCGGCGTTCGCGGTCGGGCTGCTGCTGGTCACCGAGTGGGGCGGCAAGGACTACGCCTGGACGTCCCCGGTGATCCTCGGGCTGGCCTTCGGCACGCTCGCCGCGTTCAGCCTCTTCCTGTGGCGCCAGGCCGTCGCCGCCGCGCCGGTGCTGCCGCTGTCGCTGTTCCGGATCCCGGTGGTGCGGCTGGGCTTCGCGATCCAGGGCCTGGTCGGAATGGGCATGATCGGCGCGATCGTCCAGGTGATGCTCTACCTCCAGCTTGCCCGGGGCGTCGCGCCGACCACCGCCAGCCTGTACCTGATCCCGATGGCGGCCGGGATGACGGTCTCCGGCCTGGCCGTCGGCCGGCTGCTCGCCCGGGGCCACTCGCTGGGGACCTTCCTGCTGGCCGGCGCGGGCTGTGCGGCGCTCGCCCTGCTGCTGCTCGGCCTGAGCGGGCCGACCACCGCGCTGCCCGCGGTGATGGCCGAACTCGCCCTGCTGGGCTGCGGGTTGGGTCAGCTGATCGGCCAGCTGATCGTGGTGGTGCAGCAGGCCGCGCCGGTGCACCAGCTGGGCGTGGCGACCACCGGCATCCGGTTCTTCCAGAACCTCGGCAACGCGCTGGGGGCGGCGGTGTTCGGCACCGTGCTGACCAGGGTCTTCGCGGACGGCGAGCAGGGCCGGCCGCTGGGCGCCGTCCGGACGCTCACCGGGGCCGCGCGCGAGCACGCGGTGCGCAGCTTCACCGACGCCGTGGACGTGGTCTTCCTGTCGGCCGGCGGGGTGCTGGTGCTGGTGCTGCTGCTGGTGTGGCGGCTGCGGGTGGTCGGCGGCGCGGCCCTGGACGGGGACGCGGCCCAGGATGCGGATGCGGTCCCGGGTGTGGGTGCGGGCGAGGCCGCCGAGCCGCCGGCCGGGGTGGCGGCGGAGCGTCCGGCGGTCGGGGCCCGGGCGGCCTGAGCGAGGGGTTCGAGCGGGGCGGCGTCCGAGCTGGACGGTGTCCGAGCGGCGGGGCCCGGTGGCACGGAGGTGTCCACCGGGCCCCGCCGCTGTCGCGGGCGGCTCAGCCCTTGGCCGCGGCCGTCCACTCGGAGGCCAGGATGGCCCAGATCTCCTTGTCGTAGCGGACCCCGTTGTACGGGTACCACTCGCGCAGCACGCCGTCGCGGGTCATGCCGACCCGCTCGGCGACGGCCCGGCTGCGGGCGTTGACGGAGGAGCACCACCACTCGGCGCGGTGCATGCCGCGGGTGGCGAAGGCGTAGTCGAGCAGCAGCTTGACGGCGGCGGTGATCAGCCCGTGGCCCTCGCCGGCCGGTTCCGTCCAGGCGCCGATCTCGCAGACGCCGGACCGGGCGTCGAAGCTCACGAACATCACGCCGCCGACCAGCGTGCCGTCCAGCCAGATGCCGTAGATCCGCTTCTGGTCGGCGTTCTGGCCGTCGGAGTAGCGCTGGAGGGTGGCGCGGGCGGAGTCCAGGTCGACCGAGAAGGTCGCCCAGGGGATCCACGGGTCGGTGTGGGCGCGGGCGCGGTCGAGGTGGGTCAGGAACTCGGGGGCCTGCCAGGGCTCCAGCGGGCGCAGTTCGGCGTTCTCGGTGAGCGGTACGGCAAACACGGGCGGCCTTTCACGGGTGGTGCTGAGGTTGGCGGAACCATTCATAACAAACGTTTGGTATGTACGATAGCCCCCATGACACCGGCCCGTGGAGACCATGACGCCCGACGCTCGGATGTTTCCGAGGGGGTGTGGCGGGTGCTCTCCACCCGGGGCTTCGAGGGGCTGACCCTGCGCGCGGTGGCCGCCGAACTGGGTGCCTCCACCGGGATGCTGACGCACTACTTCCCGAACAAGCGGGCGCTGCTCAGCCATGCGCTGGAGGAGCTGGACCGGCGCTCGCTGGCCCGGCCCCGGCGCACCGACCCGGCCGACGGCCCGCCGCCGGCCGGGCTGGCCCGGGTGCGGGCCTCGCTCCTGGACGTGCTGCCGCTGGACGGCGAGGCCGCGGCCGACAACCGGATCTGGGTCGGCTCCTGGGACCACGCCCTGGCCGACCCGGAGCTGGCGGCCGCGCACGCGGGCCGCTACGCGCGCTCGCGCACCGCGCTCACGGCGCACGTCGCGGACGCCCAGAGGCTGGGGGAGCTCCCGGCGCAGGCCGACCCGGCGGCGCTCGCCGCGGGGGCGCAGGCCTTCGTGCTGGGTCTGGTGGTGCAGGCGCTGTTCGCTCCGGAGGAGTTCCCGGCGGAGCGGCAGGCGGAGCTGCTGGACGCCTATCTGGCCGGGCTGGCGGGCTAGGCGGGCCCGAGCCGGAGTGCGCCGGTCCGGTCCGGTCGGGGTCGACTCGGCCGTCGAAGGCGGCGCATGCTCCGGCCTGTGCGGGGCGGGGGATTCGCCGGGAATTCCGGTTGTTCCGATTGACCCCGTTTTCGGTCCTGTTTCACGGCGGCCGCGATACGCATCGTCACGAGTTCTGCGCGAAGGGTGCGCGGAACGGTTGGTGTACGGGATGACCGGGTGGTCCGGAACGAACACGGATGGTGTTCGTCGGAGCGGTGGCCTGGGCAATTGCCGGATGGTGCCCCCAGCAGGATTCGAACCTGCGACCTACCGCTTAGAAGGCGGGTGCTCTATCCGCTGAGCTATGGGGGCGGGACGGGCGGCGCCCTGGCGGGCGCGACCGTGGCCGGGATCGGGCTGGCGGGCGCCGGGGCGCGCGCTGTCCGGCCCCGTACCTGAGGGTGGGGGTGGGGGTGGTGGGCCCTCGCCCTGTCGGGGACAGGATAAGGGTGACCGCTTCCCCGGCCGGGTGCGACGACACCGCCGTTGGTGTGTCGGTTCGGTGGAGCGGTCCGATAATCGCAGGTGAAGGCCGTGAGTGCAGCGGTCTGGGAGTGTTCCGCGCCGGACGTTGTGCAGTCGTTACGGGGCTGCCTCCTCACCCGTTATGGATTCGGCACGGAGAATGTGCCGCCGACGGAGCGGGTGGGGGGCCTTTATCGCCGTTGCGCCGGTCGGATGACGTGCGCGGACGGCCGTCCGGGTGCGTTCCGGATCCTGTTCCCCGGTGGCTTCCGGGGCGTGCCGGCGGGGCGGCGAGCAGCGGGTTTGTTGTCATGGCCGCGAAGATTCGGGCCATGCAGAGGCTGCGGGAGGCTGAAATTCACCCCTGCGAGTGACAAAAGTTTCCACAGGCCCGAGTTATCCACAGGATTTCGGAACTCGGTGGCTGGGATTTCCCCCGAAGTGCACGCTCAAGGCGCACCGGTCGATTCCGTACGGTGCATCGGCGGGAACGGAGGGTGTGCCGTGAACGAGACGCATGTGACGGTGGTCGGCAATGTGGCGACGGAGGTGAGCTACGGCGAAACCGGCGGCGGGGTGCCGATGGCCAACTTCCGGCTCGCCTGCACGGAACGGCGGTACGACCGGCAGCGCGAGTGCTGGGTGGACGGCGAGACGCAGTGGGTGACGGTGACGGCCTGGCGGGCGCTGGCGGTCAATCTGATCGGCTCGCTGGCCAAGGGCGATCCGGTGCTGGTGAGCGGCCGGCTGCGGGTGCGGGAGTGGGCGGACGGGGAGGTGAAGCGCAGCCGGGCCGAGATCGACGCGCGATCGGTCGGACACGACCTCACCCGTGGTACCACGGCGTTCCGGTGGGCGGCGGGGGTGCGCGGGCAGCCGTCGGGCGGCCCCGGGCCGGCCGGGGCGGAGGCCGGTGACGAGGTGGTGCCGGAGTGGATCGTCAGCGCGGTGGAGGCGCGCAGGGGCTCCGTGCCGCGGCCCGGGGCGGGCTCCCCGGCGGCGGTGGCGGCACCCGCCGTGCGGGCGCTGCCGCCCGGCGGGAGGCCGGTCGCGGGGGAACCGGGGGAGGTGGACGGGAGGGCGCGGGGAGGTGGCGCCGCGGATGTGTCGACCTGACCGGTCGGGTGACCTTCCCTGTCGACAAATATGTTGATCGAGAACGTCGTTGCGCCCGCACGCGCAATCCGACCGCATAACAGAAAACCGTCCGTGAGTTTCTGCCGGGCCGTCAGCTTGTGTGGGACCTGAGGGGATTGATAACGATCCAGATACGGAATCGTCCTGATTTCGCATGGGGGTTTCGGGGCCTCCGGGGCTCAATAGGATTCGTCTGGTTCATACCCGCAGCAGTGCCACAGGGGGCACGCGCGGATCGGCAAGTCGGCGGGGACTGCCCACTCGGTGCGGCCCGGCCCGGAGGGATCCCAGATGTTCCAGAGGCAGGGGCTGAGTCTGTCCCGTATAACCACTGTCATGCTCACGACCAGCTTGGCGCTGGGCGGAGGCCTGTTCGCGGCCGGTGCGGCGGCCGCGGCCGGCGCGGCCGGCGCACCGACCTCGGGCGTGACCGCCGAGGTCCAGAACGAGATGCTCGGCGAGAAGATCGACGTCGAGGGCAAGGGGACCGTCGACGGCGGCCTGTTCACCCTCAAGACGGACGCGGGCGAGAAGCTCCGGACGTACTGCATCGACTTCGACAACCCGGTCTACCTGGACAGCAACGCCAAGTACCACGAGGCGGACTGGGCCGCGAGCTCGCTCAACAGCAACGCGAACGCCCCCAAGATCCGCTGGATCCTGGACAACTCGTACCCGCAGGCCAGCCTGGCCTCCCTGGCCACGGCCATCCACGTCGACGGTCTGAGCGAGGCGGACGCCGCCGCGGGCACCCAGGCCGCGATCTGGAAGTTCTCGGACAACAAGAACGCCGTCCCGCGCAACGACAAGGCCAAGAAGCTCCGCGACTACCTGGTCGGCGACGCCAACAAGGGCGTCGCGGCCGAGCCGAAGCCCTCGCTGACCCTCGCCCCGGACTCGGTCTCCGGCAAGTCGGGCGGCAAGCTCGGCCCGTTCCTGCTGAACTCCAGCGCGAACGAGGTCAAGCTGACCGTCACCGGCGACGCCGCGGACAAGGTCAAGCTGCTGGACAAGGACAACAAGCCGGTCGGCGGCGCCCTGGCGGGCCCGATCAACAAGGACACCCCGCTGTACCTGGACGTGCCGGCCGGCACCCCGGACGGCAAGGCCGCCATCAACGCCACCGCCGAGGCCACCGTGCTCAGCGGCCGGGTCTTCATGAGCAAGGTGGACAACCGCGGTCGCCACAGCCAGACCATGATCCTGGCCGGCTCCACCAAGGTGAACGTCGCGGCCGGCGCCAAGGCCACCTGGAAGCAGGGCAAGGGCGCGCTGATCGACAGCTCCGCCAAGGAGGAGTGCGCCGCCGGCGGCGTGCGGGTGTCCGTCGCCAACACCGGCGACGAGGCGGCCACCGTCACGGTCGGCAAGCAGCAGGTCGCCGTCCAGCCGGGCAAGACCGAGAGCGTGCTCGTCAAGGTCGAGGAGAAGGCGAGCTACGACTTCACCGTGACCGGCCCGAACGGCTACTCCAAGCAGTTCACCGGCGTTCTGGACTGCAAGACCGGCGTGACCCCGACCCCGGCCCCGACCACCCCGGCCACCCCGGCCGCGACCGGCACCCCGTCCGGCGGCCCGTCGGTGACCCCGTCGGGCACCCCGAGCACCGGTGCCGGCCAGCCGACCCCGGCGACCACCAGCGCCGCCCCCGGCACCGGTGGCCTGGCCCAGACCGGTGCCAATGACTCCACCCCGATCCTCGCCGCCGTCGCCGGTGGCCTGGTCGTGGCCGGTGGCGCCGCCGTCTTCGTCCTGCGCCGCCGTGGCCGTCACGGTCGCACCACCGCCTGAACCGACTGAACCGCCCGAGCGGGCCGGGAGGCGCTGACCTCCCGAGACCCTGAGAGCGGAAACCGGCCCGGCTTCCCGCATCCGTGCGGGGAGCCGGGCCGTCGCGTTCCCGGGGTGGGGCGGATGGGGCGCTGGTGGCGGGGCCCGGGCGGGCGGGGAGCGGCTCCGGATACCCCCGTGGGGTCACCTGGGCGGTTCGGGCTCCGGGCCGGGTGCGGCACAATGGAAGGCTGCAAGCCGAATTACTCCCGACGACGCCGGAGCGATCTCACGTGGCGGAATACATCTACACGATGCGCAAGGTGCGCAAGGCTCACGGAGACAAGGTCATCCTTGACGACGTGACGCTCAGCTTCCTCCCCGGAGCGAAGATCGGCGTCGTGGGCCCCAACGGCGCCGGTAAGTCCACCGTGCTGAAGATGATGGCCGGCCTGGAGCACCCCTCCAACGGCGACGCCTTCCTCTCGCCGGGCTTCACCGTCGGCATGCTGCTCCAGGAGCCGCCGCTGGACGAGTCCAAGACCGTCCTGGAGAACGTTGAGGACGGCGTCAAGGAGATCAAGGGGAAGCTCAACCGCTTCAACGAGATCGCCGAGCTGATGGCGACCGACTACTCGGACGCGCTGCTGGACGAGATGGGCAAGCTCCAGGAGGACCTGGACCACGCCAACGCCTGGGACCTCGAGGCCCAGCTGGAGCAGGCCATGGACGCGCTGGGCTGCCCGCCCGGCGACTGGCAGGTCACCAAGCTCTCCGGTGGCGAGAAGCGCCGCGTGGCGCTCTGCAAGCTGCTGCTGGAGGCCCCCGACCTGCTGCTGCTCGACGAGCCCACCAACCACCTGGACGCCGAGTCGGTGAACTGGCTGGAGCAGCACCTGGCCAAGTACGCCGGCACCGTCGTCGCCGTCACCCACGACCGGTACTTCCTGGACAACGTGGCCGGCTGGATCCTGGAGCTCGACCGCGGCCGCGCGATCGGCTACGAGGGCAACTACTCCACCTACCTGGAGAGCAAGCAGTCGCGCCTCAAGGTCGAGGGGCAGAAGGACGCCAAGCGCGCCAAGCGCCTCAAGGAGGAGCTGGAGTGGGTCCGCTCCAACGCCAAGGGCCGCCAGGCGAAGTCCAAGGCCCGTCTGGCCCGCTACGAGGAGATGGCGGCCGAGGCGGACAAGATGCGGAAGCTGGACTTCGAGGAGATCCAGATCCCGCCGGGCCCGCGTCTGGGCAGCGTCGTCATCGAGGTCGAGAACCTCAACAAGGCCTTCGGTGAGAAGATCCTGATCGACGACCTGAGCTTCACCCTGCCGCGCAACGGCATCGTCGGCATCATCGGCCCGAACGGCGCCGGCAAGACCACCCTGTTCAAGATGCTCCAGGACCTGGAGACGCCGGACAGCGGCACGGTCAAGGTCGGCGAGACCGTCAAGATCAGCTACGTCGACCAGACCCGCTCCAACATCGACCCGAAGAAGACCCTCTGGGAGGTCGTCTCCGACGGTCTGGACTGGATCAACGTCGGCCAGGTCGAGATGCCGTCCCGCGCCTACGTGTCGGCCTTCGGCTTCAAGGGCCCGGACCAGCAGAAGCCGGCCGGTGTGCTCTCCGGTGGTGAGCGCAACCGCCTGAACCTGGCGCTCACCCTCAAGCAGGGCGGCAACCTGCTGCTCCTCGACGAGCCCACCAACGACCTGGACGTCGAGACGCTCTCCTCGCTGGAGAACGCCCTGCTGGAGTTCCCCGGCTGCGCCGTGGTCATCTCCCACGACCGCTGGTTCCTGGACCGAGTGGCCACCCACATCCTCGCCTACGAGGGCGACAGCAAGTGGTTCTGGTTCGAGGGCAACTTCGAGTCGTACGAGAAGAACAAGATCGAGCGGCTCGGCGCCGACGCCGCCCGTCCGCACCGGGCCACGTACAAGAAGCTGACCCGAGGCTGACACCCAGCCGTCACAACGGCCCGGCAGACTGCCCCCCGGGGCGGCCTGCCGGGCCGCGGCCCGTCGCCACCGTCCGCCGCGTCGCGTCCCACGCCACCGGCGGTGGACGGCGGCGGGCGACCGGACACCGAGGAGAACTGCCGTGGCTCGCCACATCTACGCCTGCCCGCTGCGCTGGTCCGACATGGACGCCTTCGGGCACGTCAACAACGTGGTCTTCCTGCGCTACCTGGAGGAGGCCCGGATCGACTTCATGTTCACCCAGGCCGCCGCGGCCGGCGCCGGGGAGTTCGCGGGCGGCTCGGTGGTGGCCCGCCACGAGATCGACTACAAGCGTCCGCTGGTGCACCGGCCCGAGCCGGTCACCATCGAGACCTGGGTGACGAAGATCGGCGGCGCCTCGCTGACGGTCTCGTACGAGATCAAGGACGTCGCCGAGGACGGCAGCGACATCGTGTACGTCCGGGCGTCCACCGTGGTCGTCCCCTACGACCTGGCCGAGGGCCGGCCGCGCCGGATCTCGCCGGTGGAGCGGGAGTTCCTCGGCCGCTTCATGGACGTAGAGCCGGCCGTCGCCGCCGTCTGACCCCACCTGACGATTCGAGCTGAACCGCTGTGACCATCACCGCCCGTCTCGCCCTGACCGACACCGGGGAGGCCGCCGACCTCTCCGCCTTCCTGCTGCGCCTGCTGCGCTTCGACCGGGCGGCGGCCGTCCGGCTCCAGGCGGTGGGCCCGGGCGACGGCGACGGCGTGCTGGCGGTCTTCGGACGGCTGCCGCTGGGCGGTTCGGGCGCGCTGGCGGTCCGTACCGTGCGGCTGGGCGGTCTGGACGGCCCGGTGGACCTGACCGTCTCGGCGGGCCAGTTGCTGGACGGGGTGGACGCCGAGGCG
This sequence comes from Kitasatospora sp. NPDC058048, assembly GCF_042885555.1. Taxonomy (NCBI): domain Bacteria; kingdom Bacillati; phylum Actinomycetota; class Actinomycetes; order Kitasatosporales; family Streptomycetaceae; genus Kitasatospora; species Kitasatospora sp. NPDC058048. Next base: position 32,976 of record NZ_JBHVRT010000003.1, read on the forward strand.
GGCGCCGTCGCGCTGCCCGCGCCGGTGACCGGCCCGGCCTGGGCCGGGCTGCTGCCGCCGCGCACCGGCTGGCGGCCGGTGGGCGCCCCGCCGGTGGCCGAGGTGTACCCCGAACTCATGGCCGGGGTACAGGAGTTCCGCGAGCGCAGCGAGGCGGTCCCGGCGCACCACCGCGGCCGCACGGTGCTGGACGCGCTGGCCGACGAGATCTGGTCCCGCCCGGTCACGGTGCTGCCCGAGCTGCCGCTGCGCGCGCTGCACGCCGCGTACGTGATCGGCTTCCTGCGGCCCGGTGCCCCGCTGACCGTGCACCGGGCGGGCGGCTGGCTGCGGCTGAGCGCCCCGGCGGGCTCGGTGGCGGTGCGCACGGTGGCCGCGCCGGGCGCGGGGCTGGGGCTCAGCCCGGTCCGGTAGCCGGGCCCGCGAACCCCGGCCCGCAAGCCCCGGCCCGCAAGCCCCGGCCCGCAAGCCCGGGAAGACCCCGGGGGAAGCCCCCCCCGGGGGAAGACCCAGGGAAGACCCCGGGAACGGCCTCAGCCCGGGGTGTTGATCATCGAGGCGGCGGCGTAGGTCAGGTACTCGAGCAGCTGCTGCTCGTGCTCGGCCGGCAGCTCCAGGCTCGCCACGGCCGCCCGCATGTGGGTGAGCCAGGCGTCGTGCGCGGCCTTGTCGACCTTGAACGGTGCGTGCCGCATCCGCAGCCGGGGGTGGCCGCGCCGCTCGCTGTAGGTGCGCGGGCCGCCCCAGTACTGCATCAGGAAGAGGGCCATCCGCTCCTCGGCCGGCCCGAGGTCCTCCTCGGGGTACATCGGCCGCAGCAACTCGTCCTCGGCGATGCCCTCGTAGAACCGGTGGGCGAGCCGCCGGAAGGCCGGCTCACCGCCGACCTGGTCGTAGAAGGTCTCCTCGCTCAACGTGCCTCGCCGGATCTCTCTCACCCGACCATGGTCGCAGACGCCGACGGGGTCGTACACCGGGACCAAAGGCGTACGACCCCGTCGGGATCGGTGGACGTCGACCGGGGAGGGTCAGTCCTCCCAGCGGAACAGCTTCCAGGAGATGCCGGTCAGCACGGCCGCGAAGAGCAGCAGGCCGCCCATGGTCGGCAGGGCGTCCATGACGCCGCCGCCGCGGGTGAGCACCGACTGGGCGGAGTTGACCAGGTAGTGCAGCGGCATGACCTCGGAGACGGCCTTCAGCCAGCCCGGCGCCCCGTCCAGCGGGAAGAACGAGCCGGACAGGAAGGACATCGGCAGCACGATGATCTGCGAGATGCCGTTGGCCGCCTCCTCGGTCTTGGCGACCGAGCCGGCCAGCAGGCCGATCGACATGAAGGCGAGCGTCGCGCAGGCCACCAGCGGGATGATCAGCCACCAGTTGCCGGTGAGCTTGAGCCCGAAGAAGCTCGTCGCGACCACCAGGAAGACGGCGGTCTGCAGGAACGCGGTCAGCAGCGAGACCAGGATCCGGGAGCTGACCACGGTTCCGGCGTTGATCGGGGCCAGCCGCAGCCGCCGCAGCACCTTGGACTTGCGCCAGTTGACCAGCGTCAGCGCGGCACCGAACACCGCGCCGGTGGCGACGGCCCAGCCGAGCAGGCCGGGGGTGAGGAACTGGATCGGCTTGAGCGACTTGTCCTCGACCTGCTGGGAGTCCAGCACGAAGGCCGGCTTCTGGCCGGTGGCCGCCTGGTTGGCGGTCTGGACGACCGAGTTGAGGATGCCCTGGAGCGCGCCGGCGCGGACCTGGTCGGCGGCGGTGTAGCGCAGCTCGACCGTGCCGTCCGGGCCCTGCTTGATCAGCGCGTCGTAGTCGCCCTTGCGGACCTTCTCCAGCGTGGCGGCCTCGTCGTCGGTCTTCGTGATGGTGAGGACCTTGTCCAGCCCGGCCCGCTCGTCGCCCTGGATCGAGTCGAACAGCTTCACCGCGCCGACCTGGGCCACCTTGGCGTGGGGGCTGCCGGAGCCCTTGGTGACGCTGCCGAAGAACACCAGGAACACCAGCGGGAACAGCAGGATGAAGAAGGTCGCGGTGCGGTCGCGCTTCATCCCGAGCAGCATGGCGCGGGACAGGCTCCAGAACGCGCTGACCCGCTCCCGCTCGTCGGTGGCGGGGCCGCCGCGCCGGGCCGGGGCCTGCGGCTCGGTGGAGGTGCTGGCGGTCATGCGCGGAACTCCCGTCCGGTCAGCTGGAGGAAGACGTCCTCCAGGGTGGCGCCGCGCACTTCCAGGCCGCGCAGCGCGTTCTGCTCGGCGAGGACGCTGAGCACCGGGGCCGGAACGCGGGTGGAGACGGAGAGCGAGACGGTGTCGTCCTCCAGGTTGGCGATGTCCGCGCCGGCCGCGGTCATCAGCTCCCGGGCCCGGGCGAGCGGGAGTTGGCCGGAGGCCACGCTGATCCGGACGGTGTCGTCGATCTCGCGGATCAGCGCCGCCGGGGCGCCGGTGTGGAGGATCTTGCCGTGGTCCATGATCGAGACCCGGTCGCAGAGCACCTCGGCCTCGTCCAGGTAGTGCGTGGTCAGCACGACCGTGCGGCCTTCGGCGTTGATGTCCCGCAGGAGGTCCCACAGGTTGCGCCGGGACTGCGGGTCGAGTCCGGTGGTGGGCTCGTCCAGGAAGACGAGCTCCGGGTCGTGCGCCAGTGCGCAGGCGATCGACAGGCGCTGGGCCTGGCCGCCGGACATCTGGTCGGTCAGGGTCTCGGCCTTGTCCGAGAGGCCGACCCGCTCCAGCATCGCATCGGCCCGCTTGGGGCCGACCCCGTAGAACGACGCGAAGGTGCGGATGGTCTCCCGGGCCGTCAGTTTCCGGAAGAAAGCGGTCGCCTGGAACTGCACGCCGATTCGCGGCAGCAGTTTCGGATTGCGCGGCCAGGGCTCCATGCCCAGCAGCTGGATCCGGCCCTCGTCCGGTTTCCGGACTCCTTCCAGGATCTCCATCGTGGTGGTCTTCCCGGCGCCGTTGGGGCCCAGGATCCCGTAGAACTCGCCGGCCTCGACGGTGAACGACACCCCGTCGACGGCCTGCACATCCCCGTACCGCTGACGTATGCCGTCAGCGGATATAGCAGCAGTCATGTGGCCTGAGCCTAGGGGCTGCGAAGGCTCCTGTGCACATCCGTGCGAGCGAATTTGCGGATATTTTGAAGAGGGGGCAAACAAAGTCGGGCCGGGCGGATGTCGAATTCCGCCCGGCCCGACCGGAGTTGGCACTGACGGCCCATCAGGGAATGATGTGGCGGTCTTTCAGCCGCGGTGCACGGTGATGGTGGTCCAGGCGCCGATGTGGATCCGGTCGCCGTCGTTCAGCGGGATCGCGGTGTGCGGGGTGATCGGCTCCGCGCCGCCGTTCACGGTGGTGCCGTTGGTCGAGTCCTGGTCGACCAGGACCCAGCTGCCGTCCGCCTGTTCGGCGAGCAGCGCGTGCTGGTGCGAGGCGCCCGGGTCCTCCGGCGGGACGGACAGGTCGATCTCCGGCACCGTGCCGCGGTGCTGGCTGCGCCGTCCGATTCGCAGCTGGCCGCGGCCGGTCAGCGGGATCCGGCGCTCGGGGCAGTACGGCGGGAAGAACAGGCCGGCCGCCTCGGGGCCGCTGCGGGCCATCATCTCGGTGAAGTAGTCCCGGTCGGCCGCGACCACGGCGATCCAGTTGGTCCGCACCGGCTCGGCCGGGGCGGGTTCCTGGGGTTGCTGCGGCTGTGCCTGCTGTGCCTGCTGCGGCGGGGCCAGGTTGAAGGAGGTGCCGAAGTCGCCGCCGCGGCTGTTCGGGCCGGGGCCGGCCGGGTGGGCGTAGACCGGCCCGGAGTCCTCGCGCACCGAGGTGTCGGGGAACGCGCCCTCCGGCGTGTTCCCCTCGCCCCCGGCGTGGTGGCCGGGAGGTGCCGTCGGCCCGGTGCCGGGCTGGGCGGGCGGGTAGCCGTAGGTGTGCGGGTGTGCGGGGGCCTGCGGCTGCTGCTGGACGGGCGGCGCGACGGCCTGCTGGGCGGCCGGCGGCTGTCCGAACGGTGACTCTCCGAACGGCGGCTGGCCGGCCGGGGCGTGACCGAACGGCGGCTGTCCGAACGGGGGCTGTTCGAAGGGCGGCTGGCCAGCGGGGGCGTGACCGAGCGGCGGCTGCTCGAACGGCGGCCGGCCGGCGGGCGCGTGACCGGGCGGGGCCTGCGGCGGGGTGCCGCCGTAGGCCGCCGGGATGTTCAGCGGCGGCTGCTGGGCCGGGCCGGGCGGGAGGTGTCCGGCGCCGGGCGCCTGGCGGCGCGAGGGCGTGGAGAGCTCGTAGTCGTAGCCGCACTCCTCGCAGAACCGTCCGGTCTGCGGGCTGCGGCAGATCGGGCAGAAGGCCAGGCCCGTGGTGAGGCCCTGCGGCCCGGCCTGGGGCTGGACGGCCCCGTGCGGGGGCGGGGGCACCATGCCCGGGGGCGGCAGGGGTGCCCCGGGCGGCGGGACGGCTCCCGGGGGGACGGCCCCCGGCGGCATCGGCGGCGGAGGCGGCGGAGCGCCGAAGGACGCGCCGCCGTACCCCGGGTGGTGTCCGGCGTGCGCGCCAGGCGCGGGGTCGGCCCCGGGCGCCCCCGGGTAGCCTCCGTGCGCCCCCGGCGCGGGGGCCGGCGGAGTCATCGGGAAGCCGCAGAAGTCGCACCAGTCCTCGGCCTGCGACTCGTGGCCCCTCGGGCAGATCGGCATCAGGTCCCCCTCGTTTCGGGCCGGCTCGGTGCGGCGTCGCGCCGGGGTGCCGGCCCGGTCACGTCTTCAGCGGTCACTTCTTCACACGTACCGTCTTGGTCGACCGGGTCTCAAGGGTCATCGAGTCGGCCTCGCTCACGTTCTTACGGAACCGAACCGTACCCTCCTTCGGGTCCACCACGTCCACCACCTTCTGGAGCAGCTTGTAGGTGCCCTCGTTCCCGGTCGCGTGGGCGATCCGGACGGCCGCGCCCAGCTTGGAGGTCGCGCGGTCGACGTCCCCGGCCCGGTGGGCCTCCAGGCCCTCCTGGATGGAGGAGGCGAGCTCGGCCTGCCCGGTGTAGTGGGCGACCTGCGGGCTGATCCGGGTGGAGGAGGCCAGGTCGTCGGTCCAGACCGCCTTGACCAGGCCCTGGGTGAGCACCTCCGGGGTGCCGCCGGCGACCTGGTCGGGCAGCACCAGGCTGATCCGGGCGGCCAGCATCTCGTTGCCGACCGAGGCGGCCGGCACCTCGACGCAGACGTGGTAGTCGCGGCTCTCATCGCCCCAGGAGCCGGTGGGGTAGTCGCCGGCCCGGGGCCCGGCCTCGGTGCGGCGGGAGGTCAGGTCCTCGACCGCGGGGGCGACCTGCTTGACGAACCTGACCGTGGCGTTGGCCGGGGTCCAGATCCGCAGGGCGACGTCGGCGACCTGCTTGCCCATCGCCCCGGCCATCATCGAGCGGAAGTCCTCGGCCAGGCCGGAGGGTTCGGCGACGATGTCGGTGGTGCCGAGCAGCGCCGAGGAGATCCTGCGCAGCTCGTCGATCCGCCAGTCGGTGCCCACGCCCCGGCAGTCGGCGGTGAAGTGGCCGGTCACCAGTTCGATGGTGCGGGCCAGGTCCTCGGCGGACTCGTGCTCGTTGTTGCCGTCGGTGAGCAGGACGGCGTGCCGGATGGCGATGTCGCGGCGGGTGAGGAAGAGCTTGTCGGCCTTGGCCAGCCAGGTGCCCATCGCGGTGCCGCCGGCGGCGGTGAGCCGCCGCAGCGACTCCTTGGCCTGCCCGCGGGTGGTGGCGGAGGCGATGGCGAGGGTGCCGTCGCCGGGGTAGATGTCGCGGGCCTCGTGGGTGCCGGCGACCACGGCGAAGGCGGTGCCGTCGCGCAGTGCGTCGATGGCGGCGGCGGTGGCCTCGCGGGCGCCGTTGATCTTGCTCTTGGGGTAGTCCATCGAGCCCGAGCAGTCCACCAGGACGACCACGGCGGCCGCGGTGCCGGTGCCCGCCGGGGTGGCGTCGGCGAAGCCGAGCGGCCGGCCGCCGGAGGTGCCGCCGCCGGTCGCGGTGACGGTGACGATGGCGTTGACCTCGCGGGCGCCGTCGGCCAGGTACTCGTTCTGGAAGATCTCCACGTTGAACCTGGGCAGGTTCGGCTTCGCCAGTGTTGCCATGGGGCGGTCGGCTCCCGTCGGGTGAGGGGTGGACGTGCTCAGGACGGTGGGGCGGCCCGCCGGGCGGGCCGGCGGGCCGTGCTGCCGGGGCGTCCGGCGGGTGGTCGGTCAGGCCGTCGGCGGGTGCGGCGGCTGCGGCGGGACGGGCGGGGCGACGGGCGGGGCGACGGGAGGTGCCGGAGCGGCGGGGACGAGCGGCGGGACGGCCGGCGCCGGGGGCACCTCCGGCGGCGCCGGCGGGACCGGGGGCAGCGGGGGCAGCGGGGCGGCGGGGGAGCCGATCACCGGGAGGTCCGGCAGGGTCGGATCGTGGTCCTCGTCCTCCTCCGCGGCCGGTCGGCCGGCCGGCCGCGGAGCGATCACCGGCAGGTCCAGCGCGGTGGGGCTCTGCTCGGCCTCCTCGACGGCGGCGGCCGGCGGGTCGATCGGCAGCACGGCGACGGTGATGTTGTCGTGGCCGCCGGCCGCGACCGCGAACTTCACCAGGGTCTGTGCGGTGGCGAGCGGCTCGGTGCGGGCGTCCGGGCGCACGTAGTACGCCAGGTCGGTGGCCGCCTCGGCGTAGTTCCACAGCCCGTCGGTGCAGATCAGCACCACCCCGGGGACGTGCGGGGTGAAGTCGAGGGTGTGCGGCACGACCTCCTCGGCGTCGGCGCCGAGCCAGCCGGTGATCGCGTGCGCGCGGGGGTCGGAGTAGGCCTCGGCCTCGCTCATCAGCCCGGCCTCGACCATCCGGGCCGCCCAGGAGTCGTCCTGGGTGAGCCGGAAGGGCTCGGCGGCGGCGCGGTCGTCCGGGATCCAGTACGCCCGGGTGTCGCCGACCCACCCGATGGTGACCCGTCCGCCCGCGGCTATGGCGCTGACGTAGGTGCAGGCGGGCGCGTTGAGGTCGGGGCGGGTGGGGCCGGCGCCGTCGGTGGCGAGGTCGGCGACGGCCTTGGCGGCGTCGGCGATGGCCTGGTGCATCGCCCGGTTCGGGTCCCGGCCGGCCTCCAGGGCGGTCAGCAGCGACTCGGAGGCGGCGTCCACGGCCGTCTCCGAGGCCTCGTCCGGGCGGTCGGAGGAGGAGACGCCGTCGCACACCACGGCGACCACGACCGGCTCGCCGCCGGGCAGCGAGGTCGCGGCGACGGTGAAGGAGTCCTCGTTGCGGTGGTGGCGCACGCCGCGGTCGCTGACCCCGGCGACGCCCCCGAGCGACTTCTCCATGTGGTCGCGCGGGCGCGGCTGGGCGCCGCCGCAGCCCTCGCAGTAGCCGTCCGGGGCGACCTGCGGCTGCCCGCAGTGCACGCAGACCGGCCCGCGCGGCGACGGTACGGCCTCGCCGCGCGCGGCGGCCCAGCTCGTCGGCATCGAGCCGGGGGCCGCCCGGCCGTTCCGGCCGGTCCCGCAGGAGCCGCAGAAGGCGTCCTCCTGGTCCATCGGCTCCGAACAGCTCGGGCACTCGGTCTGCTGCGGCATCTGCTACACCCACGTCCTGGGACGGGCACGGTTGGCCCGTTCCACCATCTCGATCCTGATCTCGGCCCGGTCGGCCAACCGGGCGAGTACCCGGTAGGACTGTTCCAGGGCGAAGCGCAGTTCCCGCTCCTGTGCGGGACGTCCCAGTACCACCAGGTCGGTGGCGCGCCGGCCGGCGGCCGCCTCGGCGCCGACCCAGCCGAGGGCCGCGTCGAGCACCTCGACCGCGAGCTCCTCGCGGCGGCGGGAGTCCAGCCGCAGCGCGGTCAGCTGCGCGGAGCTCGCGCCGAGGTCGACGGCCAGGTCGTCGGTGGCCGGGCGCTCGCGCAGCCGGGCCCGGACGGCGGCGATCCGGGCGGCCGTGTACTGGTTGGAGGTGGCCGGGACGGTCTCCAGGACGCGGACCGCGCCGGTCCGGTCCTCCTCGGCCAGCCGGACCCGGGCCAGCCCGAAGGCGGCGCTCAGGTAGGCGTGGTCGGTGGCCCACACCAGTCGGTAGAACTCGGCCGCGTCGCCGCCGTCGGCGAGCAGTTCGGCGCAGATGGCGAGGGCCAGCTTGGGGGCGGCCTCGCCGGGGAAGGCGTCGTAGACCGCGTCGAAGGCCTCCGCGGCGGCCCGCAGCGCTGCGACTCGCCCGCTCGCCTCCGGGCGCTCCTGGCCCGGCGCCGACGGTCGTCGCTCCGTCGCTCCTGCGTCGCTCCCGCGCTCCTCGCTCTCGGTGCCGACGCGCCCTTCGGTTCGGGGCGGGGCCCCGCTGCCGACCAGCGCGGTCAGGCCGCGGTACCAGACCACCCGCCAGTCGTCCGGCTGGTCCTGTTCCAGTTCGGCGAGGCGGCGCACGGCGTCCGGGTGGCGGCCGAGTTCGAGCAGGGTGCGCAGTTCGCGCAGCCGGCTCTCGACCGAGACGGTGGGCGCGGCGGCCAGCGCGGCGAGCGTCTCCTCGGGGTCGGGGGTGACCAGGACGGCCAGGAAGCCGGCGTTGGGGTCGCCGGGGTCGACCCGGGGGACGGGCAGCGCGAGGGCGGCGGCGGCCGGGTCCAGGGGGGCCACCCGGAGCTGTCCGGCCTGTTCGGTGGGCAGCACCAGCTCGGTGTCGACGACGCGCAGTTCGGGGCCGAACAGGGTGGACGGCGCGGGCCGGGGCCGGTCGTCCTGGAGGGCCATGATCTCCCGCAGCACGCCGGTGAGCTGGTCGGCCATCTCCTCGGCGGAGGCGAAGCGGCGGGCCGGGTCCGGGTCGGTGGCGCGGACCAGGAAGCGGTAGTAGGACTCGTACCGGGCGAAGGCCTCGACCTGCTCGGGGCCGGGCAGCGAGTCGCGGTAGGTGCCGCTGTAGCCCTGGAAGTCGAAGGTGAGCACCGCGAGGGTGCGGGCCACGGTGTACAGGTCGGAGGCGACGGAGGGGCCGTCGGTGGCGATCTCCGGGGCCTGGTAGCCGATGGTGCCGTAGATCGGGCCGTCGTCGTCGAGCCGGCGGACCGCGCCCATGTCTATGATCTTGAGCGTGTCGCCGCTCTGGATCACGTTGTCGATCTTGAAGTCGCAGTACACCAGGCCCCGGCCGTGCAGGTATCCCAGGGCCGGCAGCGCCTCCAGCGCGTAGGCGATCGCCTGCTCGACCGGCAGCGGCTCGCGCCGGCCGTCCGCGGTGCGGCGCTCGTTGGCGATGTCCTTGAGCGACTTCCCGCCGACGTACTCCATCACGATGTAGCCGTCGGTGGCGCCGGTGCGCAGGTCCGGGTGCTCGGCGAAGTTGATGATCCGGACGATGTTCGGGTGGTCCACCTCGGCCAGGAAGCGCCGTTCGGCGACGGCCACCGCGAGCGCGTCCTCGTCGCCGGTGTCCAGCAGGCCCTTGAGCACCACCCACTTGTCGTTGACCCGCCGGTCCACCGCCAGGTAGATCCAGCCGAGCCCGCCGTGCGCCAGGCAGCCCACCACCTCGTACTGCCCGCCGACCAGGTCGCCGCGGCGCAGCTTGGGCGTGAACGAGTACGGCGTGCCGCACTTGGTGCAGAAGCCGTCCGGGCGGCCCGGGCTGCCGTTCTTCTCCCGGCCCACCGGGGCCTCGCACTTGGAGCAGAACCGCTTGCGCTCGGGCACCTCGGGGTTGGCCAGCACGGCCCGGGACGGGTCGGCCGCCTCGACGGTCGGCACGGTGACCAGGCCGGCGCCCAGCCGGCTGCGGGTGCCCGCGGTGCCGCCGCCCCGGGTGGAGCGGACCGACAGCGAGCGGCCGCTGCCGGTGCGGGTGGAGCGGTGCGAGCGGGAGCGGCCGGACATCGTACGGGCCGAGCCGGTGCGGGCCGACATCGAACGGGCCGGGCCGGTGGGGCCGTGGCCGGAGCCGGGGGAGAGCCGGGCGGAGGGGACGTACGGCTGGGTGACGCCGGTGTCGCCGCCGGGCGGGGTCAGGCCGCACTCGTCGCAGTAGCCGTCCGGGTCGATGGTGCCGGAGCAGTCGCGCGGGCAGGGCGAGCCGGGGCCGGCGGAGGCCGGTGCCCCGGTTCCCGGTGCTCCCGTCGCTGCTCCCGTCCCCGCGGTCCCCGTCGTCGCCCCCCCGGGCGTGGCGGTGGCCCTGGCCGCCGGGGCCAGCCCGCACTCGTCGCAGTAGCCGTCGGCGTCGATCCTGCCGCTGCCGGAGCACTCCGGCCGTTCGCACGTCCCGCCCATCAACCTCAGCCCCCCTGAACCTCTCCGTCGGCCGGCGGCCGGCCGGCCGCCTCCTGACCCTGCCCGGTTCCGGCCTCGGTGTGGGCCGGCCGCAGCGACTGCTGGAACCGGGCCACCGCGGCGGCCGCCGCCCGCAGGTCGCAGGGCGCGCTCCACAGCAGCCAGCGCGCCTTCTCGTACCGCTCGATCACTTCCGGGTCCTCGGAGACCCGCAGCCGGGCCGCCATCGCCTTGTAGGCGTCCAGCCGGCCGCGCAGCTCGGCCCGGACGGCCAGCGGCTGGGTCACCTCGGTGAGCGACTGCCGGGCCCGGGTCAGCTCCTTGGCGGCGGCGTCCTCCAGCGTGTCCAGCAGCGGCGCCAGCCGGCCCCACTGCCCGGCCTGGCGCAGGTCCAGCGCCGCGACGATCCGCTCGCGCAGCGCCGAGGTCGGTCCGGGCACCGCCGGGACGTCGCTGGACGCTATCTTCGCCAGCACCTCGCCGCGTGCCCGGCGGGCCTCGGCCAGGGTGGCGTCGGCCCGCTGGAGCAGGTCGCCGACGCCCTGGAGGCGGTCCTCGGCCTCGTCGCGCAGCCGCAGCAGGTCCTCCAGCTCCAGCCGGACGCCGTCCAGTGCCCGCCCGGCCCGGTCGAACCGCTCGGTGTCCACCACCCCGGCCGGGCCGGCGAAGGCCGAGCCCTCCGGGACCGTGCCGCGCTGGGCGGGCACCCGGGCCGGGCGCCACAGCGCCAGCGGGTCCCCGCGCACCTCGGTGCGCAGCTCGGTGAGGTCCTTCTCGAGGCCGGCCAGGTCGTCGCCCAGCGGGTGGGCGCCGGTGCGCACGCCGAGCGAGGCGGCCAGGGTGCGCACCCGCTGGAGCTCGGCCAGCAGCAGGTCGATCCGGGCCGGCAGCGCCGACCAGACCGCGTCGGCGGCGCTGACCACCTCCAGCACGGTGGCGTACCAGGAGTTCATCCGGGTCATCAGCGCGTCCAGGCTGATCCGTTCGACCAGCTTGGCGGGCGCGCCGAGCACCTGCGGGCCGTCCGGCACCACCCCGCCCGGGACGGTCACCGCGTCGCCGGTCAGCAGTTCGCTCAGCTCGGCGAGTTCGGGTGTGCCGGGCTTGGTCTTGCGGGCCCGGACGGCCCGGGCCGAGGCCAGTGCCTCGGAGTAGCGGTCGAACAGCGCCCAGAGCAGCGGCAGTCCCTTGCCGGCGACCGACCAGCGCTCCAGGGTGCGCCCGGACAGCTCGGCGCCGTCCAGCAGCCGCAGGCCCGGGTGGTCCTGGAGGGCGAGCAGCGCCGATTCGACCGCGTCCCGCTCCGCGCCGAGGCGGGCGAGCGCACGGTCGACCTCCTCCCGGCTCAGTACCGGGCCAGCCGATGCCGCCACCGCGGTGTCCTTCCTTCCTCGCGTGCGATCCCGACGTACCTGACGTGCTCGACGTACCGGACGTGCGGTCCCACGACAACCCCCGTGTCCACCACCGGTCTCCCCGTGGTGATCGTCCCGAACCCTAGCCGGTGGCCGTTCGGGCGGAGCGGGCGCGGGGCGTCAACGTGCCGTCGAACGCCCCGCTGACGGATCGTGCGCCACCTCCCCCGCGCCGTCCCGCGCGCCGTCTTGCGCCGTTCCGCACGCCCGCCCCCGGACCTGCCCCGACGCCGGATCAGTGCGGTGCGGGCCAGTAGTGCTCGGCCTCGTTGAGCATGTACGGCTTGAGCCAGTGTTCGTACGAACGGGTCCAGTCGCCGCGCGCGTAGTAGTCGGCCAGGACCTGGTTGACCCGGGCGGTCAGGTCGGTGCTGTCCTTCAGCATGGCGACGCCGATCACCTCCGGCTGGGCCTCGCCGTCCACGATCCGCACGGTCTGGTCCTGTGCGGCCTGGCCGGCCGCCAGGCCGTTGTCGGTCATGGTGGCGTCGACCTTGCCGAGCTGCATCAGGACCAGGCAGTCCAGCTGGTTCTCCACCGTGACGACCTGCCGGGCGGTCTTCTTCTCCTTGACCACGGTCTGCGCGGTGGAGCCGTCGGCGGCGCAGACCGCCTTGTCCTTGATCGCGTCGTCGATGTTCTTCGCGGGCGACGACTTCGGCACCAGGACGCGCTGGCTGATGTTGAAGTACGGCTTGGAGAAGGCGACGTCCTCCATCCGCTTGCAGTTGATCGTCATGGTGCGGACGATCAGGTCGACCCGGCCCTTCTTGATGGCGTCGATCCGGTCGGCCGTGGCCACCGGCTTGAGCACCACCTTGTCCGGGTCGCCCATGACGGCCGCGCCGATCGCCCGGGCGAGGTCGATGTCGAAGCCCTCGATCTGGCCGGTGTTCGGGTTGCGGGCGCCCCAGCGGTAGCTGTTCTGGTCCACGCCGATCACCAGGCTGCGCCGGGCCTTGACGGCCTTCACGGCCGGGCCGTCGTCGCTGCTCGGCGGCACGCTCCGGTAGACGTCGCAGCCGTCGGCCTGGTCCTGCTGCACGGCCAGCGGCGCGGCGGTCGTGGCCGCCGGCGCGGCGCCGACCGGGCCGCCCCCGGTGAGCACGGCCGTGCCGGCCGCCAGCAGCGCGAGCGCGGCGGCGGTCCTGGTCCTTCTCCTCGATCCGCTGGATCCTCTGGTGCGCATTGCGTCTCCCCCTCTGCCCGTCACCGGTACTCGGCCAGTCGCCGGCCCAGGCCCCGCAGCGCGGCGGTCGCGGCCACCAGGCCGAGCAGCGCGGCGGCGACGGCGGCGGCGCGCAGGTCCCCGCCGGTGCCCCCGGCGGCCTTGTCGAAGCGGTCCTGCTCGATGTCGGCGGCCCGGGCGAGCGCCTTGTCGGTGGCGTTGAAGGCGGCGTCGGCGGTGGCCGCGTCGCCCTTGGCCGTCACGGTGGCCTCCAGGGCGCCCTGGTAGTCGGCGCTGTCGACCTCCAGGGTTCGGGCGGCGTCGTGCCGCCGGCGCCACTCGTCGAACTGCTTCGAGGCGTCCACGACGCTCGGCACGGCGGCCGACGGCGCCAGCCGGACGGCCTGCGGCAGGGAGCCGTTGGACCGGTCCGGCGGGAGGTCCTTGGCCCCGGCCAGGTGTTCGGTGGCCTTCGCCCACTGGTCGGCGTACTTGGTGGTCGAGCCGCGGGCGACGAAGTGCAGGTTCTCCGCCAGCCGGGCGGTCAGTACGTCCACCCGGGCGGTGTTGAGCGCCCGCAGCGGGGCCGCGCCCTCGCGGTTGCTCCGCTGGAGCGCCGAGCTGGTGGTCAGCCCGGTGACGGTGAGCCACAGGGCGCCGGACAGGACGGCGGCGGTGGCGCCCAGCAGCCCGATGTTGAACACCCGGTTGGTGCGGCGGAACAGCGTCAGCTGCACCCAGGCCAGCGCGGCCAGGGCGACCAGCGCCAGGCCGTACGCCGCCCACGGCACCGCTCTGGCCTCGGCGTAGTCGTCGGACAGCTCCCGGTTCTCGACGGCGGCCAGTTCGGCGGCGGTCGGCAGCAGGACGGTCTGCATCTGCTCGGAGGCGTACCGCAGGTAGGCGCCGCCGAGCGGTATGCCCTGCCGGTTGTCGGCCCGCGCGGTCTCCACCAGGCCGGCGTACACCGGGAGTTGCTGGTTCAGTCGGGCGAGCGAGCCCTGCGCGGGCGAGGTCGCGGTGGTCCGGGCGGCGGCCTGGGCGATCAGCTTGGCGGCGGTGGCGATGTCCTGCTCGTAGCGGTTGCGGACCTCGTCGGGCTCGGCGCCGGCCAGCAGGAAGCCGCTGGCCGCGGTGGTGGCGGCGTCGGCCAGGTTGCGGTGGATCTCGGCGGCGTCCCGGCTGAGCGGCTGGCTGTACGAGACCACCCGGTCGGCGGCCTGGGCCCTGGTCTCCAGTTGCCAGGCGGTGAGCCCGCCGAAGGCCACGGTGAGCACCGCGAGCACCACGCCGGCCAGCCGCAGCCGACCGGGGGGTGTGCGGGTGGCCTGCGCGAGCCGGGCGCGCACGCCGGTGGCGACGGCCGTCGGAGGGCGCTTCGCGGGCGCCCCGCCGGGTCTGGGCGCTGGGGGCGCCCCGCCGGACTTCGCGAGCGGGGCCGATCCGGGGACGGCCGGTGCGGCCGGTGCCCCCGGTGCGGCCGTCGCCACCGCCGCGCCCGGCGCCCCCGGCAGCTGGTTCGGCCGTGCCGGGAACGCGGCGCCGGACGCGCCGCTGCCTACTGGTGTTGCCACCCGCCTCATCCTCCCCTGGGGCCGGGCCCGTCCCCGGGGCCCGACCGATGGCAGCAGTATGGCCGTGACTCCCCCCGGCCACACCTGACTTGCGCCGATCTTGAGCATGTCGTGCACGTTCCCGGGACGGCCGGTACCACTGGTGCGGCCGGTACCGTTCGTGCGCCCTTGCCGTCGGTCCGGCCCGGGCCGCTCCCACCGGTCGTCCCGAGAGGTGGCGAACCGTCCGACGCGGGCCGCACCCTACGCGGTTCCCCCGGTCGGGCGGAGCGCGGGGGTCCGGTTGAGGGCGCGCAATCCCGGGTGCGGCGACCCCTCGCTCCGTACGATGGAGGTATGCGCCTGCTTGGAACGATCTCGCCCGACCGCCCGCTGCTCGTCGTCGCCGTGCGCGAGGAGGCCGCCCACCTGGACGACCGCCTGCCCGTGCTGCTCACCGGGATCGGGAAGGTCAACGCCGCCGTCGCGCTGGCCACCGTCCTCGCGCAGGGCGAGAAGCCGTCCGAGGTGATCAACCTCGGCACGGCCGGTGCGCTGCGCCCCGGCTGGGAGGGCACCCACCACGTGGTCCAGGTGATCCAGCACGACCTCGACACCGCCGCCCTGCACGCGCTCACCGGGCGTGAGTACGGCGCCCCGCTGGTGATCGGCAAGGGAGACGGCCCGGTGCTGGCCACCGGGGACCTCTTCGTCTCCGACGCGGCCGCCCGCGACCGGCTCGCCGAGCACGCCGACCTGGTGGACATGGAGGGCTACGCCGTCGCCACCGTCGCGCACCGGGCCGGGCTGCCGGTGCGGCTGGTCAAGCACGTCAGCGACGAGGCCGGGGACGGTGCGGAGCACAGCTGGAAGGAGGCGGTGGACGACTGCGCCCGGAAGCTGGCCGACTGGGTGGTCGCCCAGGGCTGGTGACGCCTGCTCAAGGGGGCGCCTGCTCAAGGGGCGCCTGTTCAAGGGGCGCCTGCTCAAGGGCGGCGTCTGTTCAGGGGGCGCAGGGGTGTGGAACGGGGTGGGAGGGCGACGGCCCTCCCACCCCGTTCCGTGCGCCCGCGCGTCACTGCTTTCGGAAGTCCGTGAGGTCCAGGGCCGCCAGCCGCTCCGGGTCGGTGAGCACGTCGATCGCGACGATCGCGCCGTCCACCACGGTGAAGGCCATGACCGACAGCGCCCGGCCGTTGTCGCCGACGACCACCGCGCCGGCGGTGCCGTTGACCAGTGCCGGGCGGGCGAACGGCGACAGCGTGCCCCACAGGACGGCCTGGCCGGCCACCGTGCCGGCGCCCGAGAGCACCACCGTGTGCCGGGCCATCGCCGTGCCGCCGTCCGAGCGCAGCACCACGTCCGGGTCGAGCACGGCGACGAGCGCGTCCAGGTCGCCGTTGCGGGCGGCGGCGAAGAAGGCGTCCACGGCCCGCCGCTGCCGGCCGAGGTCCGGGTCGGGCGCGGGCGCCTGCCCCTGCACCTTGCGCCGGGCCCGGCTGGCCAGCTGGCGGGTGGCGGCGGCGGTCCTCTCGATCAGTGGGGCGATCTCCTCGAAGGGCACCGCGAAGAGGTCGTGCAGCACGAAGGCGACCCGCTCGGCCGGTGACAGCGACTCCATCACCACCATCAGCGCCAGCCCGACCGAGTCCGCGAGCATCACCTCCTGCTCCGGGTCCACGACGCCCTCACGCCGCAGCAGCGGGTCCGGGATGCGCGGCGGGCCCGGCTCGCCGCCCGGCCCGGCGGGTTCCAGCGGCTCCTCGCGGCGCTGGGCGCGGGTGCGCAGCAGGTTCAGGCAGACCCGCGAGACCACCGTGGTGAGCCAGCCGCCGAGGTTGGCCACGTCGGCGGTGTCGGTGCGGTCGTAGCGGAGCCAGGCCTCCTGGAGGGCGTCCTCGGCCTCGCTGATCGAGCCGAGCATCCGGTACGCGACGGCGCGCAGGCGCGGGCGCTGCTCCTCGAAGAGCGCGGCCCGGGCAGAGCTCTCGTCCACCTTCTCGTCCACGTGTCACATTCCTTCGTCGCCGGGGGTCAGGGCAGCAGGAGCCACCCAACAACGGCCGCGGCGGGGAGATCAACTCCCGGCCCGGGACGAAACGGAGACGATCATGACGAAGCACAGCGTGCTGGTCACCGGCGGGACCGGAACCCTCGGCCGGCAGGTGGTCCCGCTGCTGCGCGCGGCCGCAGCCGCCGGCACCTGCCGCTGCGGGTGCCGGGCAGGGGCGGGCGGGCGTACCGGGCGGGGGAGAACCTGGCCCCGGCGGGGGGCCGAGCACGGGCGGCGGACCTGGGAGGAGTACCTGGCGGAGCGGCTGGCGGGCCGAGGAGTGTCCGTAGCGGTCCGTAGGGTGGCCGCCATGTCCCTCCTCGATGCGATCCGCGCCGCCGCCGCCGACTCCGCCGCCGCCGACTTCCTGGCCTGGCCGGGCGACTTCTCCCTCGACGTCTACGAGCACGGCGAGGCGGTCGTGCTCGCCTCGGGCGCGGCCCTGGAGCCGGTGGCCAAGGACGGTGCGGGCGGCACCTTCTTCCTCTGCGGGGAGGGCGGCGAGGAGCGGCCTGTGCTGTACGCCGATTCCGAGGGCGGCGCGGCCCTGCTGGCCGTCGGGGTGCCGGAGCTGGTCCGGCTGCTGCTGGCGGTGCCGTGGTGGCGGGACTGCCCGCGGTTGACGGTCGAGGAGAGCACGAGGGCGGCGGAGGAGTACCTGGAGGACGAGCCCGACCTGCTCGCCGACCGGGACGCGGCGGCCGCCGCGCTCGGGCTCGACGTCCCCTCCCCGGCCGAGGCCCTGGCGCGGCTGCGGGAGCTCGCGCTGGGCTCCGGGGCCTCGTACGTGCTGCTCAACGCGGAGGAGGGCACCGCGTACGAGCCGCTGTTCAGGCCTTAGCCGCCCGGAGCACCTGCTCCGTCGTCACGACCTTGGCGAAGCGCATCGCGTGCAGGGTGGTGGCCGTGGCGCGGGCGAGGTCGGCGGCGGGGACGGTGGTGCCGTCGGGGCCGGTCATGTCGAAGGAGTGCATGGCGTCGACGGGGAAGACCGCGTCGTAGCCGAGGTTGCCGGCCATCCGGGCGGTGGTCTCGTTGCACACGTTGGTGATGATCCCGGTGACCACCACCTGCCGGGCGCCGCGCTCCTGGAGCCAGGCGTGCAGGTCGGGGGTGCCGTAGAAGGCGCTGTTGACGGTCTTGGTGATGTGCAGGGCGGGGGTGACGTCGGCGACGAAGTCCTTCAGCCCGTGCCCCGGGGTGCCCTCGGCGAGCGGGCCGGCCGGGGAGGTGTGCTGCACGGTGACGATCGGGCGGCCGGTGGCCTGCCAGGCGGCGATCAGCTCGGCCATCCGCTGCTCGGCCCGCGGGTTGTCGCGGGGGCCCCAGAAGGCGGTGTCCTCGAAGCCCTTCTGGACGTCGATGAGCAGCAGGACGGCGTCCTGGTCGAGGGTGAGGGGGGCGTCGAAGGCGTCGGTGTTCGTCATGCCGTCCATGGTGGTCGGGGTCGCCGGGCGGGCGTGATGGGCAGCGGGGCCACCCATCGATAGGTTCCTGCCATGCGAACGGTGGGTTGTCTGATCTTCGACGGTGTCCGGGCCTTCGACTACGCGGTGATCGCCGAGGTGTGGGCGAACCGGACCTCCCGGCCCGGCCTGCCCGCCTTCGACCTGCGGGTCTGCGGGCCGGAGGGCGCCCGGGTGCGGCTGGGCGGCGGGCTGGAGCGGGTCCCCGACCACGGGCCGGCGGCGCTGGCCGCCTGCGACCTGGTGGTGGTGCCGGGCGTCGAGGATCCGGCCGCCCGGCGCGGCCCCGAGATCCTGGACGCCCTGCGGGCGGTGGCCGCCGCCGGCGTCCCGGTCGCCTCGCTCTGCGCGGGCGCCTTCGTCCTCGCCGAGGCCGGCCTGCTGGACGGCCGGGAGGCCACCACCCACTGGGCGCTCGCCCCCGAACTCGCCCGCCGCTTCCCGGCGGTGACGGTCCGGCCCGAGGTGCTCTTCACCGGCGGCGACGGCCTGTGGACCTCGGCGGGCGTCGCGGCGGGCATCGACCTCTGCCTCCACCTCGTCCGCACCGCCCACGGCCAGCAGGCCGCCGCGGCCATTGCCCGCGCCATGGTCACCGCGCCCTTCCGGGCGGGCGGCCAGGCCCAGTTCATCCCGTCCCCGGTCCCGGCCGCCGCCGGTGACGATCCGCTGGCCCGGCTGCGGGCCGAGGTCGCGGCCTCCCTCGACGCTCCCTGGACGGTGCGCCGGATGGCCGCCGCCGCCCTGATGTCCGACCGCACCTTCGCCCGCCGCTTCACCGCCACCACCGGGACCACTCCGATGCGCTGGCTCCTCGACCAGCGCGTCCTCACCGCCCAGCGGCTCCTGGAGGAGACCGACCTGCCCGTCGACACCGTCGCCACCCGCTGCGGCTTCGCCTCGGCGGTCTCCCTGCGGCCGGTCTTCACGGACCGGGTGGGCGTCGCCCCGAGGGAGTACCGCCGGGCCTTCCGCGGCCGCGAGGAGGGGTAGCGCGGAGGGCGTGGAGGCAGGGAGGGCCGGGCGCGGGCCGGCGGGGTGGCGGCCCTCGGCGCCGCCACCCCCCGACCGCCCTCAGGCCGTGGCGGCTTCGCGCAGGCGCTTCTTGTCCGGCTTGCCGACGGGCGTCAGCGGGATCTCGTCGACGAGGTGGAGCGCCTCGGGGGCGAAGATCCGGCCCTTGCGCTCGGTGACGAAGGCGCGGAGCTCGTCGAGCCGCGGCCGCTGCCCCGGGGCGGGGACGACGGCGACGTGGACGTGCTCCGTCTCCTGGTCGTCGCGGACGCCGAAGACCGCGCAGCGGGCGACGGTCGGGTGGGTGAGGAGGAGGTCCTCCACCTCGGACGGGTAGACGTGCCCGCCGACCACGATGATCAGGTCCTTGACCCGGTCGGAGAGGTAGAGGTAGCCGTCCTCGTCGAAGTAGCCGACGTCGCCGGTGTTCAGCCAGCCGTCCCGCAGCACGGCGGCGGTGAGGTCGGGCCGCTTCCAGTACCCGGCCATGATGCCGTCGGAGCGCAGGTGGACCTCGCCCTGTTCGCCGGTCGGCAGGTCGGTGCCGTCGAGGGAGCGGATCGCCACCTCGACGCCAGGGACGGGCCGGCCGACCGGGACCTGGGCGCTGTCGGGGCCGATCCGGGCGTGCTCCTGCGGGGTGAGGCAGGAGATCAGCTGCGCCTCCGACATCCCGTAGACGCCGACCAGGACGGGCCCGAACACCTTGAGCGCCTCGCGGATCCGGGTCGGCGAGGCGGCGCTGCCGCCGTAGATGATCTGCCGCAGGCTGGACAGGTCGGTGCGGCCGACCGCCGGGTGGTCGAGCAGTTGGTGGAGCAGCGCCGGCAGCACCCAGAGGTCGGTGATGCGTTCGCGTTCGACGGCGGCCAGGACCGCGCCGGGGTCGAAGGAGCGCTGGAGGACCACCGTGCCGCCGCGCTGGAGGGTCAGGTCGGACATGATCCCGGCGAGGTGGGCGAGCGGGGTGGCGGCGAGGAGGCGGGGCGCGCCGTCGACCGGGTCGCTGCCGACCGGGGCGTCGAAGACGTGGCGGTAGGGCCCGTGCAGGCTGAGGATGCCCTTCGGGATGCCGGTGGTGCCGCCGGTGTGGCGGATGCCGAGGTCGTCCTCCGGGCCGATCCGGACGTCCGGCGGTTCGGCGGGGCGGTGGGCGGAGGCGGCGATGACGTCCTCGCCGAGGGCGCCGGGGGCGTGGTCGGCCGGCCCCGGGCCCAGGGTGAGGACGGTGGGCCCGTCGAGCAGCGGGAGCAAGCGGGCGGCCGAGGCGTACCGTTCGGCGTCCACGAGCAGGAGCGTCGTGTCGACGCTCGCCGTGATCTCGGCCAGGACCGGCTCGCTCATGCCGTCGTACAGGTTCACCACCCGGGCGCCCGCGAGGCCGGCCGCGTACCGGGCGACGAGGGCCTCGGGGGTGTTGCCGGTCAGCAGGGTCACGGTGGTGCCGAGGGCGGCGCCCCGGGCGATCAGCTCGTGGGAGAGGCGGTAGGCGGCGGCGGCGAGGTCGCCGGCGGTGATCCCGGCGCCGTCGGCGGTGACGACGGCCCGCCGGTCGGGGTCGGAGGCGAGGGACCGGAGGATCAGGGCGGGGCCGCTGACGAACTCCGCGCCGCCCATGGCTACTTCTTCCTTGCAGTTTGCAACCATGGCCACAGGCTAACCCCACCCGCACCGTCGTACCGGGGATGTTCTGCCGGTAATTGGCCTGAACACATCTGCAACGGCGCATTCATGACGACGCGTCATGTCGATGGCTCCGCCCGCGTCGCGCGCGCCGCCCGCGTCGCCCGCGTCGCCCGCGTCGCCCCGTCCGGGTGAATCGCGCGGGGGTCCGGCGCGCCGCCCCGCTCAGAACGCCGCCGGGGGCCGCAGGGCGAGGTCGGTGGCGGCGGCCCAGTGCTCGGTGGCGGCGGTGACGATCACGCAGCCCTGCTGGGAGGGGAGCCGGGGGACGAGGGCGCTGCGGCAGCCGTGGCTGTGGTGGACCTCCACCGGGACGCGGACGCCGTGGAGCAGGACCTCGCCCGGGGTGGGCGGGCCGTCGAGCGGGGCGAGGTGGGTGCGCGGGTCGAGGCGGTCCGAATTCGCCAGGAAGGTGGAGAGTTGGGACTGCGGGGTGGTGAGGGAGCCCACCCGGTGGCCGGCCGGAACGGGGCGCGAGGTCTGGACGACGGCGACGAGTTCGCCGTCCAGGTGGTAGTTGAGGTCGAGGTGGCAGAGGTAGCCGCCGGAGGAGAGCCGCCCCAGCAGGAAGGACCACCCGGGCGGAGCGGCGCGGAGTGCGGCGATCTGCTCGCCCCACTCCTCGGCGGTCTCGCGGTGGGTCGGTATGCGGATGCTGCGCGGGCGGGTGTCGCGGAACAAGGGCTTCCCCCAACGAGTGGCCTGCGAATAGTCGTTGGGACGAGTATGCGGGTGTCGCGAGGCGGTTCGGGGGCGGACCGGTCGGTAGGCTCGGGGCGCGGCCCAGAAGTGATCCGTTCCGGACGGGGAGTGATCCGTGGCGACGTACGTTCTGATCCATGGCGCGGCGGCCGATGCCTGGTACTGGGGGCCGCTGGCAGCCGAGTTGCGCGGGCGGGGTCACGAGGTGGTCGCGCCGGACCTGCCGTGCGACGACGACGCGGCCGGGCTCGCCGAGTACGCGGACGCGGCGGTGGCGGCGGTGGCGGCCGTCGGGGACCGGCCGGGCGAGCGCGTGGTCGTCGCGCACTCGTTCGGCGGCTTCACCGGCCCGCTGGTCTGCGCGCGGATGCCGGTGGACCTGCTGGTCATGCTGCACGCCCAGGTGCCGGCGCCCGGGGAGACACCGGGCGCGTGGTGGGAGAACACCGGCTACTGGGCGGCCCGCCGCGAATCCGACCGCAGCAGGGGCGTGGCAGAGGGCGCGGAGGAGGACGAACGCGCCCTGTTCCTGCACGACACCCCCGCTGCGCTGGCCGAGGAGCTCCTCGCGAAGCACGAGCGGCGGCAGTCCGCGACCCCGTTCGGCACGCCGTGGCCGCTGGAGGCCTGGCCGCAGGTCCCGACCAGGTACCTGCTGGCCGCCGGCGACCGGTTCTTCCCGCCCGCGTTCCTGCGGCGGCACGTCGAGGAGCGGCTCGGCTTCCGCCCGGACGAGATGCCGGGCGACCACCTCCCCATGCTCGGCCACCCGCAGGAGCTGGCCGAACGCCTGGAGGCCTACCGGGCCGGGCGGTAGGCCTCCAGGCGTTCGCGCGGGAAGTCGGCCGGGCCGACTTCCCGCGCGAGCTGTGAGCGGTGACGGGCCGTGGGGCTGCCCCGCCGGCCGGTGCCGGTGGGCCGCCCCGGGGCTTCGTCCTACCTGGGCTTGTGCATGATGGCGCCGTTGGCCTCGATGAAGCCGATGTAGTAGAGCACGGCCGCGATGGTGGCGACGGTGTGGCCCATGATGGAGATGGTCGCCGTGGACGGGTCGTTGCGGGCGTTGCGGATGAACTCGCTGATCTGCCCCCACTGGTTCTCCACGTTGGCGGCGAGGATGTTGCCGCGCACCGAGTCGAAGTAGTTCAGCGGCCGGTTCCGGTTGGGGTCCTGGATGTTGCCCCGGACGACGTCGAAGACCACGCCGAAGCGTGCCGCCTCCGAGAAGATCTGGATCGCCGTCAGCAGCGCCCGGCCCGTGGCGTCGTTGTACGCGGTCGCGCGGCCGAGGGTGCGCATGGCGTTGTAGATGTGCTCGGGGCTGAGGACGAGGCTTCCCCGCTCGTTGCCGCCCGGGATGTTGCTGTAGTTGCCGCTGGCGATGCGGCGGTTCGCGGGCACCGTCACGCCCAGCGCGTTCTGGAACTCGCCGAGCCGGTCCTGGAACGCCCAGTGGGAGTTGGTCTGCGGGGCGTAGAAGCCCGCGACGTAGAGGTCGTTCGCCCAGAGGTAGACGGAGACGAGGTGGACGTTGTTGGTGTCGAGGACGCGTACCTGGATCAGGCGGCCGTGCTCGGTGGTGGTCTCGGTGACGCCGTTGAGGCCGGTCGAATCGCCGTAGGTGTACCGGTGGATGGCGTCGATGAGGTTCCAGTAGTTCTGGTGGTTGGTGTTTCCGCCCGCGGTGATGTTCGAGATGTGCCAGTCGATCACCTGGTAGTTGGTCGCGGACGCGGTGCCGCTGAGCGTCGTCACCAGGCCCATCGAGATGGCCAGGGTCAGCAGGGCGGAGCAGAGTTTCTTCAGCACGGTCTTCTCGGTTCTCCTCCGGATCGAGGGTGGGGCGGCCTTGTCGCGCCACGAGGCTAGGACCCACCGGGCCGGCGAATTCCGCTGTCCGTGCACCGCCGTGCGTCCGAGAACGCACGGGAAGTCGGCTGGGCCGACTTCCCGCGCGGCGGCGGGGGATCAGGGGGTGGTGGCGGGCAGGCCGGCGCCGTCAGAGCTCGTCGCGGTTCCAGTCCCCGTTGTCGGAGTGGGCGTGGCCCATGGTCATCTGCACGTACCAGCGCAGGTTGCTGAGATTGTCGAC
This sequence comes from Kitasatospora sp. NPDC058048, assembly GCF_042885555.1. Classification (NCBI taxonomy): domain Bacteria; kingdom Bacillati; phylum Actinomycetota; class Actinomycetes; order Kitasatosporales; family Streptomycetaceae; genus Kitasatospora; species Kitasatospora sp. NPDC058048. The sequence continues at coordinate 56,366 of NZ_JBHVRT010000003.1, forward strand.
CCTCCCGACGGTCGGGATGTCGACCGGGGTCGCGTTCTGGCCCGCCGAGGCCTGGTTGTAGAAGCGGGACAGGGCGTCCCAGGAGTTCTCCAGGTACTGCTGCTGGATCGGCAGGTTACGGACGGTCCAGTCGTTCATCACCGCGCGGAAGGTGCCCTCGACGTCGTTGAACCGGGCGGCCTCGGAGAGGGCCTGGATCATCAGGCTCAGCGACCGGGCGGTCGCCTGGCGGTTGCCCCACGGGTTGTTCTCGCCCGCCAGGTGCAGGATGGAGCCCCGCATGTCGTTCCAGCTGATGGGCAGGGCCTCCCGGCCCCGGCCGGCTGCCGTGGACAGCGAGTTGTAGTTGGAGCCGAAGTTCAGGGTCTGGACGTTGTGGTTGACCGGCGGCGCCGGGGTGGTGGTCTCCGAGATCCGTGACTGCAGGGCGTTGTTGAGGTCGTTGAACTGGTAGGTGTCGCCGTTCTGGTTGGAGTAGCCCCACAGGTAGAGGTTGGAGGGGTTGATCCAGAGGTCGGTGTGGCGGCGCTGGCCCTGGTCGTTGAGCGCGGTCAGCGAGACCTGGACGAGGCCGACGTCCTCCAGCTGCGTCTCCTGTGCGTTGTAGCCCGACACCGCGGCCCGCAGGCTCGCCAGGAATGTGGAGTACCGGATCCGCTCGTCCCCGCTGGGGCCCTCCGACAGGTCGAACCAGACGTGGGACATGTGGCGCCACTCGGTGCGGGCCTGGGCGGTTCCGGCCCCGCCGAGCACGCCGGTGAGGACCATGCTCAGGCCCATGCCTGCCAGGAGTGCCGAGCGGATCCGTGTGCGGACGGTGGTGTGCCTCTTCATCTTCTTCTCTCTTGCCTGGCGGGTCCGGAGGCCTGACGGCGGGTCGGATCCGGGAGCGACACCGGGGGTGCCGCGGTGGTTCTTCCGGGCAGCATCGTGGCACGGGGAACCCTGTCCGGATCATGTCAATCCGGCCGCGACTGCGACCCGCGGCCGGATGGATCGGACGGTCGATCGGGGTGGGCGCGGGTGGGGTGGAGAGGCGGCTACCGGCTGCATTTGCGATGGTCAAGTCGCTTGACATCGCGCTGAGTTGATCGAAGATCGGCACGGCGCGCAAGGTCGGTTCGTGAGGCAGGCCCCTGGCCCCGCCGCCCGGGGACGGGCGTGCCGTCGCGCGCGGTCGCGCGCCTCCGCAGCTGTGCCGGTTGGGCACAGAGGCGGGCGCTGGCGGTCAAGCCGACGGGACCGTTCGGCCGGCCTCTCCTCGCGGCGGAAGTCACCGTGCCGGCGGGCTCGGCTGTCAGCGGATCGCCCTGTGCCCAAGTGCGCGCAGTCGGCCGAGCGCACAGGAAGTCGGCGGGGCCGACTTCCTGTGCGGGGCTGCGGGCGGGGGCGGTGGTGGGGGCGGTGGCGGCCAGGCCGGAGGGGCGTGGCTGCCACCGCGCGGGAGCCGTTACGGAACGGTCAGGCTTCGGTGGGCAGGAGCGCGGCGAGTTCGGCCAGGACCCGGGCAGCCGGCGCCGGGTCGACCAGCCACTTCAGGTGGCTGCCGGGGAGCGTGCGGACGTCGTAGGGGTTCTCCGGGTTGAGGGCGTCGCCCTCGTGGATCATCCGGTCCTGCATGGCGAGCGGGATGCTGGTGTCGTCGGCCAGCCGCACGTAAGTCTTCGGGATGCGACCCCAGGTGTCGGCCTGGGCCCGGTCGTCCGGGGTGCCGGTGTCGAGGTTCTCGTCGGGCTGGAAGGTGTTGAGGAAGACCATGAACTGGTCGTCCGTGCCGTCGGCGAGGAAGGCCGCCTTGAAGCCCGCGAGGATGCCGGGGTCGGCGGTGCGGAAGTTGACGCGCAGCAGCCCGAGTTCGGCGGGGTTGCCGATGAGCGCCGCCGCCAGCCCCGCGGCGTCGGCCGTGGCCATCTCGGGCTCGGCGTAGTAGGCGCCGACGGGGAGGTCGACGGGGGCCCAGGCGGAGACGTAGACGAGGCGGTCGATCAGGTCGGGCCGCTGGTTGGCCGCGACGGTGGCCGTCAGACCGCCGCGGCTGTGGGAGACGAGGACGACGGGCCCGTTGCGCTTGGCCCGCTCCAGGATCCCGACGAGGTGCGCGACGTTGTCGGCGAGGGTGACGCCCTTGATGGCGCCGGGCGCGGTGGCGAGCCCGTCGAGGTCCTGCGGCGCCTGGTAGGCGGCCGGGTACGTCGCGGCGAATCCGTGCCCCGGGAGGTCGACGGCGACGGACCGGTGCCCGAGGAGGCCGAGTTCGGCTTGAAGCGGCGCGAAGGAGAAGGAGTTCGCGAAGGCTCCGTGGACCAGGACGAACGTCGGTTGCATCTGTCTGCTCACTTTCTGACCTCCGTGCGTCGGCGGCATGCGCGTCGCACGGGGGCAGCCGTCGAACAGCTGCCCAACTGTTCGACGGCACACAGTACTCAGCGAATGATCATCGCACTACCCGGAAAGGCCCTTCGCGGCCTGGGTGCGGCAGTGGGTGAGGGCGTACTTGAGGCGGGTGTCGGGGTTGGGAGCGGTGGTGAGGAGTTCGCCTGCGGTGACGAGGGCGGTCCAGTAGGTGGTGGGGTTTCCGGTGCGGGGCATGGGTCGGGCGGCGGCGAGGGAGAGGTAGGCGGCGGTGAGGTTGCCGGTGGTGAACCAGCGGTGCAGGCCGTGCTGGTGGCCGGGTCGGATGCCGCCCATGGCGTCGATGGCGACGAGGAAGTGGTCGACGACCTTGAGTTCGGTGTCGGTGAGGGAGGCGGGGACGTCGAAGACGCCGAGGGCTTCGAGGAGTTCGCCGGTGTCGGTCTCGGAGTTGGGCCGGGGGTTGGCGAGGAGGGCGTCGTGGCACTCGTGGAGGCGGCGGAGGGTCTCGGCGAGGGGGATGGTGAGGGCGAGGCAGACCGCGCGCGCGGAGGGCACCGGCTTGTGGGTGCGGCGGGCGAGGAGGGCGTAGGTGTCGGCGGGGGTGCGGCCGCGGGAGAGGGCGTGGCCGGCGAGGGTGGTGAGGTGCATGGGGGTGTGCTTTCAGGCGGTGACGAGGGCGGGGCCGGGGGCGGGGGCGACGAGGGCCCAGACGAACTTGCCGATGCCGCCGGGGCGGTTGGCGCTGCCCCAGCGTTCGGCCAACTCGTTGACGAGGAGCAGGCCTCGGCCGTGCTCGTCGTCGGGGGTCGGGGCGTGGAGGGTGGGGTGGTCGGTGCCGGCGTCGTGGACTTCCAGGCGCAGGCGGGAGCCGGTGACGGTGAAGCGGACCTCGATGTGGCAGTCGTCGGGGGCGTCGGAGTGCTGGACGGCGTTGGCGAACAACTCGCCGAGCAACAGTTCGGCGGTGTCCGAGTACCGGTCTCCGGAGGGGAGGGCGGAGAGGTAGGCCTGGAGCAAGTACCGGGCCAGCGGCGTGGACTCGATACGGGAATCGAGGCGCGCGACGAACATGCGGGGGCGACGGTGCGTTTTGAGCATGGGGGTACCTCGGAGGGGGCGGAGGGGGGAGTGCGACAAGAGCGCACGCATTCACGCTGCGCATGCAGATGATTGCGTTCCGGTATCAATGATCGGCCCGTGGGAGTACGGTGACGCCCAGATCCACGTGTTGAGCACGTGACGCACAGCTGGGAGCAGTGATGGCACACCGGAAGATCAAGCGCGGACCGACGGCGAGCTCCGCGATCATGTTCGGCGAAGAGGTCCGCTATGCGCGCGAGTTGGCGTGCCTCACCCAGGAGGAGCTGGGCAAGCTGCTCCACCTCGACCGGACGGTGATCTCGCGGACGGAGAGTGGGCGGCGGAAGCCCTCGGTCGAGGAGGTCGAGGAGCTCGGGCAGTTGCTGAACACCGGCGACCTGCTCATGCGGCTGTACGGGCGGGTCGACTGGAACGCGTCGATCGAGCACCCGGATTGGTTCCAGGAGCGCGCCGAGCTGGAGGCCGTCGCGGTCGGGCTGCGGGTGTACCAGGCCAGCCTGATTCACGGCCTGCTGCAGTGCTGGCAGTATGCGCATGCGCTCTTTGCCAACGGTGCTGCGGTCCTTGGCCCGAAGGAGATCGAGGAGCGAATCCGCGCCCGACTCGGTCGGCAGAGCCGTTTTCTCGTGCCCGATGGGCCGCTGTTGCTCGTCATTCTCGATGAAAGCGCTATCCGTACAGCGGTGGGCGGGCCGAGTGTGATGAGAAGTCAGATGGAACATCTGCTGAGGGTGGCCCAGCTCCCGAACGTCATCATTCACGTGGCGCCGTTCTCGAACCGGCGGGTTGTCTTCAACGCCGCTATGGTGTTGTTGGAGCTGCCGGACGGAGAGCGCTGGGTCTACTCGGAGAGCATCGATCGGGGACATCTGAGTGATGCCTCCGACACCGTGGCCAAGCACCAGCGTCGCTATGATCAGCTCCGTGCCGAATGCCTGTCAGAGGCTGACTCGCTACGGCTGATCGCCGATGCGCTGGAGGGTTACAGAGATGATGAGCAACGAGCTCGCCGCAGCCGCCTGGCGGAAGAGCAGCTACAGCGGGGACAACGGCGGCGACTGCGTGGAGGTAGCCCCCGGATTCCCCGGCCTCGTTCCGGTGCGTGACTCCAAGGACCCGCAGGGCCCGGCCCTCGTCTTCCCCGACTCCTCGTGGGGCTCGTTCATCAGCGCCGTCCGGGCCGGTGAGTTGCCGATCGAGGGCTGATCCACTCCTCCACACCCCTCGGGGCGGGGCGCCGACCGGCGCCCCGCTCCGCCGCGTCTCCTGCCCCGGCTACTTCGCCTTCGCCCGGTAGGCCCGCTTCTTCACCAGCGCGCCACAGGTCTTCATCGAGCACCAGCGCCTCGCGCCCGCCCGGGACGTGTCCACGAACGGCGTTCCGCAGTCCGGGTTTCCGCAGATGCGGACGCGCGTCCGCTGCTCCGATCCGCAGAGTTCGATCAGGTCTCGCGCGACCATCGACAGCACCGCCGCCACCCCCTCCCCGTCCCACTGCACGGACTCCGCATCCGCCGAGAGCGCGGGCACCGAAGTCGGTTCTGCCGCCGCCCCGTTGACCACTGCGACGTCCTCGTGATCAGCCGGCGCGCCCTCCGCCAGTGCGACGCCGATCCGCTGGATCGCCTCGCGCAGCCGCCGCGCACCCTCCAGTTCGGCCTCATTGCAGCTCGGCGCCACCGTCGTGCAGCCGCTCTCCACGCCCCACCGGCTCAGGTCCTCCGGCCCGGCCAGCCGTTCCACCTGCACGTCCTTGCCGCGGTCGGCCAGTGTGCCGGCGAAGGCGAAGCACAGTCGTGCGTCGTCGAACCGGAAGTCGGTCCTGGCGCGCTGGCGCCCTTCTCGTCGGCCGTCCCCATCGCTCATGTCCACCACTCTATGCGGTTGACACGACTCCTCGCCTCCACATAGCTTCCAAGTCCACCGCTTCAACCGGTGGACATTTACCGAGGAGGTCGCGTCCATGCGCGCCGCAGTCATCGAAGAACTCCACAAGCCCCTCGTCGTCCGCGAGGTGCCCGACCCGGTCTGCCCGCCGGACGGCGCGATCGTGCGCGTCGGCGCCAACGGCATCTGCCGCACCGACTGGGCCCTGTGGGCCGGGGACTTCTGGACCGGAGGGCCGCAGGTCCAGCCCCCGTTCGTGCTCGGCCACGAGTTCGCCGGCACCGTCGTGGAGGTCGGCCGGGACGTCCGCGACTGGCGGGACGGTGACCGCGTCATCTTCCCGATGAACCCCGGCGAGGGGTCCTGCGAGATGTGCCGCAGCGGCAACCAGCACGTGTGCGAGCACGTGGACTCCCTCGTGCCCGGGGTGTCCTACTGGGGCGCCTTCGCCGAGTACGTCATGGTCCGCTTCGCCGACGTCAACCTGGTCCGGGTTCCCGACACCGTCGGCTTTGTCGATGTCGCCGCCCTCGCCTGCCGCTACATGACCGCCTTCCACGGCGTCGTCGACCAGGCCCGGGTGCGCGGCGGCGAATGGGTCGCGGTGTACGGGGCCGGCGGCGGCATGGGGCTGTCCACGGTGGAGATCGCCGCGGCCACCGGCGCCAACGTCATCGCGATCGACATCTCCGACGAGAAGCTGGAGGCCGCGCGCGCCCTCGGCGCCGTCCACACCGTCAATGCGGCCGTGGACGAGCCGACCGAGGCCGTCAAGACCCTCACCCGGGGCGGCGCCCACGTGTCCGTCGACGCCGTCGGGATCGCCGAGGCCTGCCGGAACTCCGTGCTCTCCCTGCGCACCCGCGGCCGCCACCTCCAGCTCGGGCACACCACCGGCGCCGAGCGCGGCGACGTCCCGCTGCCGATCGACGTCATGATGGTCAAGGAACTGGAGATCCTCGGTGCCTTCGGCATGCAGGGGCAGCGGTTCGGCACGATGCTCAACATGATCGAGACCGGCCGCCTCAACCCCGGCAGGATCGTCACCCGCACCGTCGGCCTCCACGAGGCGGGCTCGGTGCTGGAGTCCCTGGAGACGTACGGGCCGACCGGTGTGGTCGTCATCGACGAGTTCCGGGGCTGAGCGGCCATGGCAACGGACACCACCGGGCCCGCCCCCCGCCTGCTGATGGACCCGGAACTGCGCCGGGCCCTCGACGGCGTCCCGATGACCCCCCACGGCGCCTTCGACCTCACCGACATCGCCGCGACCCGCGAGACCCTCCGCTCCTTCGCCGCGGCCGTCGCCGCCGCCGCGCCCGACGAGCCGGCGGTCACCGTGGAGGAACACCTCGCGAGCCGGGCGGACGGCGGACCGGACGTGCCGGTCCGCCTGCTGCGGCCCACCACCGCGACCGGGCCGCTGCCGGTGCTGCTCTGGTTCCACGGCGGCGGACAGGTGCTCGGCTTCGCCGCCCAGGACGACCCCTGGCTCAAGCAACTGGCCGCGCGGCTCGGCTGCGCCGTCGCCGCCGTCGACTACCGGCTCGCCCCCGAGACCCCCGCCCCCGGCGCCGCCGAGGACGGCCACGCCGCCCACCGGTGGCTCGTCCGCGAGGCGTCCGCGCTCGGCCTGGACGGCGCCCGGATCGGCATCGCCGGCCAGAGCGGCGGCGGAGGGGTCGCGGCGGCCACCGCCCTGCTGGTCCGCGACCGCGGCGGCCCGGCGCCGCTGTTCCAGGCGCTGATGTACCCCATGCTCGACGACCGCGACCGGACCGCGTCCAGCCGTGAGATCACCGACATCGGCATCTGGGACCGCGCCACCAACCGCCTCGCCTGGCAGGCGGTCCTCGGCGACCGCGCCGGCACCGACGACGTCAGCCCGTACGCCGCCCCCGCCCGCGCGGAGGACCTCGCCGGGCTGCCGCCCACCTTCATCGCGGTCGGCGAACTGGACTGCTTCCGCGACGAGGACCTCGACTACGCCATGCGCCTGCGCGCCCACGGCGTCCCGGTCGAACTCCACCTGTACCCCGGCGCGTACCACGCCTTCGACCTGTTCGCGCCCGAGTCGCAGCTCGCGGAGAGCTTCCAGCACACCTGGACCGGCTACCTCGCCCGCCACCTCCGGGCCCCGACGCCGTAGCCCGCCCCGGCCGCCGCCCCGCGCCCTCCCCGCGTGCGGGGCGGCTCCCGCCCGTTCGCCCCGGGGTGGTCGGAGGCACCCCACCAGATGGTCTATAGTTTTCCTCATCACCCAGATGCGCGGGTGGCGGAATAGGCAGACGCGCTGGATTCAGGTTCCAGTGCCCGAAAGGGCGTGGGGGTTCAACTCCCCCCTCGCGCACAGCGAACGGCCGGTTGATCTTCGGATCGACCGGCCGTTTTGTCGTCCGGAGAAGTAGGTGGCCCCTCACGGGTTCGTGAGGGGCCACCTGTGGTGAGGGGAGCTGACCGGAAGTGCACGACAGGATCATCGAAATGATGGACGCACAACGTCGAGCGAAGGGGTTCCGGACGCTCGCCGAGACGGCCGCCCTCGCCGGGACGAACACCGTCCTCGACCCGTTCTCGACGCTGATCGCCACCGAAGCCGTGATCGGAGAGGGCAACACCTTCTTCCCCGGCGTGGTGGTCCAGTGCGACGGCGGGACGTGCTCCATCGGCAGTGGCAACACCTTCCACCCGTCCACGCTGATCGCCGCCGCCGACGGCGGAAGGGTCGTCGTCGGCGACGGGTGCTCGTTCGGGCCGGGCGGCGTCCAGGTCAAGGCCAACCAGCCCGGATCGGTCCTGTCGATCGGCGACCGCGCGCGGCTGCTCAACGGCGCCGAGATCGTCGGCTCCAGCACCATCGGCAACGGCGCCCAGATCATCGGCGCCATCTCGGCCCAGAGCGTCCGGCTGGCAGGGGGCGACGACTTCACCGGGCCCGACCCCGACCGCCGTGGTGCCGTGCTCAAGGGGGCGGGACTCGCCCGCGGGATCCGGCTCGAAGCCGGCGACGTCGTGAACGGCCTCGGCGACTTCGCCACGGCCGCCGTCGAGCGCCAGCTCGCCTACCACCCGCGGGGCAAGTGATGGACAGGGCGATGGGCGACCGGATCCGAGGGGTCGAACTCGGGCTCGGCCTGATCGGCATCGGCCGGCCGTGGCCCGCCCCGGACTCCGCGGTGTGCCTCCCCGAACAGGCCCGGGCCCTGCTGGACCGGGCGATCGAACTGGGCATCCGCTTCTTCGACACGGCCGCCGCGTACGGCCGGAGCGAGGCGGTGCTCGGCGAGTACCTCGCGGACCTGCCCGCCGGCCGACGCGACGACCTGGTGATCGCCACCAAGTGCGGCGAGACCTGGCCGGCCCCGGAGGGTGCCCGTCCGGACCACTCGCCCGGAGCCCTGGAGACGAGCTTCGAACGGTCCCGCCGGCTGCTGGGGCGCGTCGACCTCCTGCAACTCCACAAGTGCGCGGTCGAGGACCTGCGGGACGAGCGCCTCCTCGCCTGGTTCGAGGGCCTGCGGGCCTCCGGGGAGGTGGGAGCGGTCGGAGTCAGCGTCTCCTCCGAGGAGGCCCTGCGGGCGGCGCTCGCCGTCGACCTCTTCGACACCGTCCAGTTCCCGGCGAACCCCGCCAACGCCGGCTTCGCCGCCGCGTACGGCGAGGCCGGGCGTTCGCACCTGCCCCTGCTCAACCGGCCGATGGCGTCCGGTGCGCTCGCCGGCACCGGCAACCCCTTCGCCTTCCACGCGGCGGCCTTCCGGCGCGCGGTCGTCCTGACCGGCACCACGCAGGTCGGCCATCTTGAGGCGAACGCCACGGCATTCGCCTCGGCGGCGACCGCGGCGACCGCGGCGACCGCGACGGCCGCGGTGGTCTCGGACCAGGATCGGCACCGGTGCCCCGGTTCTCCTTCGATCCCTCAACATCCTTAGCCCACAGGCAATGTCGCCCTGACGGAACCGGGCCGCGGCGGCCCGGCCGGGGGAGGGCAGCCGAACGGCCGGTCGACCTCGCGGTCGACCGGCCGTTTCGTCGTTCCAGGGACCGGATCAGGCCCGGCCTGGAGCCCGCACCCCCGGTGGGGCGGGGTTCGTCAGCCCTCCTGCCAGGTGGCGCCGGAGCCGGTGAACGCGCCGGAGACACCGGTGTCGTCGGACCAGATCCAGAAGTCGGCGTGCGAGACGCCCTCGGGGCTGACCGAGGACTCGGCGGCCGCGACCCCGGCGCCGTTCTGGTTGACGATGAACTGGCCGCTGCCCCAGCTCGCGTCCAGGCCCTCCTGGGCCGACGCCAGGCCGGCGGTGCCGATCACGAGCGGGACGGTGAGGGCGCTGACGGCCAGGACACGCTTGAGGGCACGCATGATGGTCTCCTCCATGAAGTGCGGGACAACAGGTGGCAGTGCCGGTCGGCCCTGCCGCAACCAGACAGCCATGTGCCGCCGGCCCCCGCAATCGGCGCCGCCATCCGAACAGACCTGACGAGGTGTCAGGCTCGCCGCGCCGACCTGCGGAAATGGCCGATCGGGTGATCGTATTGAGGGATCGTCCGGGCGGAGCAGACGCTCTTCGGGTGGGCCCATGGGAACGGCCGGTCGACCTCGCGGTCGACCGGCCGTTTCGTCATTCCAGGATCCGGATCAGCGGCGGCCCTGTCCCGGGGTCGCCCCGTACGTCCAGTGGTGCAGGGTTTCGTCAGCCTTCGTGGCTGGTGGCGCCGGAGCCGGTGAACGAGCCGGTGACGCCGTTGTCGTCGGCCCAGATCCAGAAGTCGGCGTGCTCGACGCCGTCGGGGCCGACGTGGGATTCGACGGCCGCGAGGCCGGCGCCGTGCTCGTTGGCGGTGAAGAAGCCCTTGCCGTAGTTCGCGTCGATGCTGCCGTGGGCCGAGGCCAGGCCGGCGGCGCCGATCACGAGCGGGACGGTGAGGGCGCTGACGGCCAGGACACGCTTGAGGGCACGCATGATGGTCTCCTCCAGGGAGTACGGGGTAACAGGTGGCAGCGCCGGTCGGCCCTGCCAGAACCAGACAGCCATGCCCCGCCGGCCCCCGCAATCGGCGCCGCAATCCGAACAGACCTGATGGCGTGTCAGGCTCGCCGTGCCGACCTGCGGAAATGGCCGATCGGGTGATCGTATTGAGGGATCGTCCGGGCGGAGCAGGCACCGACCCGCCGACGGCGGACGGCCGGTCGGTCCGTGGGTCGACCGGCCGCCGGGCTCACCGGGCCGCGCAGGTCGCGGAGCCGTCGTCCGGACCGATCGGGGAGTGTCCGTATCCCGCATTCGGGCCCGGTGACATTGCTCACGCGCGGCCGTCGAATGGCGCATTTCGGCAGAGGCGCGACGCATCGAACGGAACCGCGGGCCCAACCGTGATTCACCGCGGCAAGTGGGCGCATTGCTCATTCGGCTGCGAGAACCGCGCGGCCGATCGCATCGGCGCAGGTCGGGCCGTGTGTCGTGGCGGCGGACGAGAAGTGCGGCAGGCAGCTGGAAATGGACCGTCAAGTCCGGAACTTGACCATTCTTTTTCCGTCATAATGGATACGGTCGGGGGGCGATCACGGCCGCATCGTGGGCATTTCCGCGCGGCGGACCGAACTTCGGCGCGCGCGTGACCGTGGGCCGAATCATGGGGAGGGGAACGGTCGTGGTGGGCGGGAACGGGCCCGGCGCACCCGGCGCCGCAGGCCTGCTGGTCGGCCGGGACGACGACCTGCGGCTGGTCCGGGAGCGGCTGGGCATCGGGGCCGACGGCGGGGCGCTGCTGCTGGCCGGCCAGGCCGGCGTCGGCAAGAGCGCCGTCCTGGACGCCGTCGCCGCGTCCGCCCTCGCGGACGGCGCCCGGGTGCTCAGGGCCTCGGGAGTGGAGTTCGAGGCCGACTGCGGCTACTCCGGCCTCAACCAGATCCTCTTCCCGCACCTGGGCGCCCTGGACCAGCTCGACGCCGCGCTGCGCGACGCCCTGCGCGTGGCGCTCGGCTTCGACAGCGGGCCGCCGCCGGAGCAACTCGTCGTCTGCAACGCCGTCCTGCGGCTGCTCCAGACCATCGCCGGCGGGCAGCCGCTGCTGCTCGTCGTCGACGACCTGCACTGGGTCGACCCGGCCAGCACCACCGTGCTCGGCTTCGTCGCCCGGCGGGTGACCGGCCTCGGCGTCGGCTTCGTGGCGGCGGCGCGCTCCGGCGAACTGGGCCCGAGGGAGAGCAGCGCCTTCCCCGCGTACGAACTCCCGCCCCTCGACGACGAGTCCGCGGCCCGGCTGCTCGCCGACCGGTACCCCGGACTCGCGCGCGGAGTGCGCCGACGGCTGCTGGCCGAGGCGGGCGGCAACCCCCTGGCACTGCTCGAACTGCCCGCGGCCGTGCAGCCGGCCGCCGCCGGATCCCCGGCCGTGCCACCCCTCAGCAGCCGGCTGGAGACGCTGTTCGGAGCGCGGATCGCCCGGCTGCCCGCCGCCTCCCGGCACCTGCTGCTGCTCGCGGCCCTGGAAGGCACCGGCGACCTGGGCGTGCTGCAGGCGGCCGCCCGCCGCGCCACCGGCTCGTACGGCCTGGACGACCTCGCCCCGGTCGAGCGCGAACGGCTGGTGCACATCGAGGAAGGCCGACGGCGGCTGAGGTTCCGTCACCCGCTCATCCGGTCCGCGGTGGTGCACCACGCCCTGAGCGGCGAACGGCGCGCCGCGCACGCGGCCCTGGCCGAGGCCCTGGCCGACCGGCCCGAACGCGGCGCCTGGCACCTCGGCGAGGCCACCCTCGAACCCGACGAGGAGGTCGCCGCACTGCTGGAGCACGCCGCCGGCCTCACCCTGCGGCGCGGCGACGCCTCGGGGGCCATGCGGACCCTGATCCGGTCCGCCTCCCTCTCCCCGGAGGGGCCGAACCGCCGCCGCCGGCTCGCCGAGGCCGCCTACCTGGGGGCCGAGTCCACCGGGGCGCTGTCCAGCGCCCGCAAGCTCCTCGACGACGCGCGGCAGGCCGCCCCGGAAGGGGAGGACTCGCTGCACTCGGCCACGGCCTCGGCCCTGCTCGTGCTCAACGGGGACGCGCCGGGCGGGGACGTGTTCCGTGGGGACGCGCCCGGCGGGGACGTCTTCCCCGGGGACGCGCCGGGCGGGGGCGTTTCGGGTGGGGGCGCTTCGGGCGGGGACGCCGAAGCGGCCGCCGCGGGCGGCGACGTGGGCACTGCCCACCGGCTGCTGACCACGGCCATCGAGTCCGCGGCCGGTGCCCACGGGTACCGGGCCGACGACAAGGCGCTCGTCGACGCGCTGCACGTCCTCGCCGTGATCTGCTTCTTCGGCGCCCGGCCCGAACTGTGGCACTCCTACGACCGGGCCGTGGAACGCCTCACCCCCGAGCCGCCCGCCATCCTGACCGTCCTGGGCCGCACCTTCGCCGACCCCGCGCGCACCGGCGCGGCCGCCCACGGACAACTCGACGCCCTCATGGGCGCGTTGGGCGAGGAGGCCGACCCCGTACTGATCACCAGGGTCGGCACCGGCGCCCTCTACCTCGACCGCCTCGGCGAGGTCCGCGACACCGCCTGGCAGGTGGTGCGGGCCGGGCGCGAGGGCGGACCGGCCCGGCGGTACCTCTCCGCGCTCATCCACCTGTGCCTGGAGGACTACCTCACCGGGCGGTGGGACGAGGCGCTCGACCTCGCCGCCGAGGGGCTGCGCGCCTGCGAGGAGCACGGGTACCGCGCCTTCGCCTGGTACTTCCTGTACATCAGGTCCATCGTCCTCGGCGCCCGCGGCCACACGGACGAGAGCCTCGCGACGGCCCGCCACGTCATCGACTGGGCCGCGCGCCACGGCGCCCCCTGCGCAGCACACTACGCCCACCACGCCGCGGCCGTGGCGGCCCTGGGCCGCGGGGACTTCGCGCTCGCCTACCGGCACGCCGACGCCGTCAGCCCCGCCGGCACCCTGGCCTCCCACGTCCCCCACGCGCTCTGGGTGGCCGCGCACCTCGTCGAAGCCGGCGTCCGCAGCGACCATCGGGCCGAGGCCGCCGCGCACGTCCGGGCCATGCGCGAGGCCGGGCTCGGCGCCGTGTCCTCCCGGCACGCCATGCTCCTGGAGGCCTCGGCCGCCCTGTGCACCGACGACGACCAGGAGGCCCTGCGCCGCTTCGCCCGCGCGCTGGACACCCCCGACGGCGACCGGTGGCGCTTCGACCACGCGAGGGTCCGGCTCGCCCACGGCGAACGGCTCCGCCGAACCCGGGCCACGGCCGAGGCCCGGGCCCAACTCGGCGCCGCACTGGCCGCGTTCGAGGAGCTGGGCGCCCGGCCGTGGGCCGAGCGGGCGAGGAACGAGCTGCGGGCGACGGGCCGCAGCAGACCGGGACCCGACGCCTCGAACACCCACGGCCTGAGCGCCCAGAAGCTCAAGATCGCCCGCCTCGCCGCCTCCGGACTCACCAACAAGCAGATCGCCGACCGGCTGTTCATCTCGCACCGCACCGTCGGCGCGCACCTGTACCAGATCTACGAGAAGCTGGGCATCACGTCCCGCACCATGCTGCGCGACGCCCTCGGGCCGGCCGTCGAGGACGGCGGCCCGCCGGTACCCGGGCGCGGTTGAGGACGGCCGTCCGGTCCGAGGACCGGCCGGCCGTCCGCCGTCGGACCGTCAGGACGTCCAGACGATCACATGGGCCGCGACCGGCTCGCCGGCCGCGTCGAGCGCGACGGCGTTCCCGGCGACCACCCCGGCGTCGTTGACGAACAGCGCCTGGGCGTACGGGCTGAGCGGGGACGGCGGGAGAGGCACGGCCGTCCCGTCGGGCCTCCACAGCAGGGCCGTGGTGCGGTTCCAGTCCGGGCCCTGCGCCTCGCCGACGGCGGTTCCCGCGCCGTTGACCGCCATCGCCTCGCTCTGCCGGCCCGGCGGGCCGCCGAGCAGGGTCTGCGTACCGTCCGGGTTCCAGCGGGCGGCGAAGGTGGAGCGGTGGGCGTCGAACGTCGCCCCGACCACGGTGCCCGCGCTGTTGACGGCCCTCGTCCGACCGTAACCGGCGTCGCGGACGGCGCCGCCGGGCGTCCACACCAGCACCCGGTCGAACTCCGTGTCTCCGGTGCGCCGCCCGTGACCGAGCACCACGCCGTCGTCGGTCATCCCGTCCACCCGGGCCCCGTCGAGGCCCGGCGGCAGCGGGAGCGCGGACACGGCGCCCCCCGGGCTCCAGAGCACCGGAGTCTCCCGGGAGCGGCCGTCGCCGAGGCTCCGCTCGGAGGTGCCGGCGACGACGCCCGCGTTGGTGACGGCGGCGGCCGAGCCCGCGGTGTCGCCGGGCAGCAGCGGCAGATCCACCCTGGTGCCGTCGGCCTGCCACTTCAGGGGCTTGGACCGGTACGTGTCGTCGTACGAGCCGCCGGCCACCACACCGGCGTCGTTGACCGCGGCCGCGCCGCCGCCGCGGACACCGGCCGGCAGCGCCAGCGCCGTGGCGGTCCCGTCCGGGGCCCAGCGGACCGGGTGGTTGTCGGACATCGTCCGGTAGGAGGACCCGACCACGGTGCCCGTGCCGTTGAGCCCCACCGGGCGGCTGGACAGGTCGCCGGTCAGCGGCGCCAGGACGGTGTAGCCGAGATGGTCGGGATGCCAGCGGACGGCGCGCGGGGTGAGCTGGCCGGAGACGTCCGCGTAGTACTCGCCGACGACGGCGCCGTCGCGGCTCAGGCCCCGCGCCAGGCTGTAGGCGGTGCCCGGCGGCTCGGGAAGGAACCGCGGGGCCGGCAGCGGTGCGGCCGGAGCGGCCACCGTGGCCGCCGTGGCCGCCGTGGCCGCCGTGGCCGTGGGCACCGGGCCGAGCAGCAGGGCGGCGGACGCGGCGGTGGCGACGAGGGCCGCTGCGGCGACGAGGGCCGCGGGGCGCGAGGGGCGCGAGTCGGTCGGCCGGTGGAGGTGGAGGCGGGTCGCGGCCATCAGGGCTTCCAGACCATCGCGCGCGGGAGATCCTGCGCGTTCGGCGCGTCGTACCAGGTGGCATCCCCGGCGATCACCCCGGATTCGTTGACGAGGAGGGCCCGGGCGTAGGGGCTGAGCGAGGACGGCGGGAGCGGCACGGCCGTGCCGTCGGGCCGCCACAGCACCGGCGTGCGGCGGTACGGGGTCGGGCCCTCCGCGAAACCGACGGTCGTGCCCGCGGCGTTGATTGTGCTCGCCCAGGCCTGCCGGCCCGCCGGGGCGTCGAGCAGCGTCAGCGTGCCGTCCAGGGTCCAGCGCGCGGCATGCTCGGAGCGGTCGGCACCGAACGTCGTTCCGACGATGGTGTTCGCGGTGTTGACGGAGCTCAGCCGGCCGTGGGCGACGTCCCGGGCGGTGCCGTTCGCGTCCCAGGCCACCACCCGGTCGAACCCGGTGCCCCCCGCGCGCCGCCCTTGGCCGAGGATCACGCCGTCGTTGGTGATCCGGACGACCCCGGCCGCGTCGATCCCCGGGGGGAGCGGAAGCGCCGTCACGTCACCCGCCGGGCTCCAGATCACCGTCCGGGTCCGGGACTCGCCGCCGACCGACCCCGAGGACCAGCCGATGACGAAGCCCGCGTCGTTGATGAACGAGACCGAGCCGGTGTCGTCGCCGGGCAGCAGCGGCAGGTCGACCCGGGTGCCGTCGGCCTGCCACTTCAAGGGCTTGGGCCGGTAGCCGGAGTCGTACGAGCCGCCGATCACCACACCGGCGTTGTTGATCCCGGACGCGCTGCCGCCGCGGACCCCGGCCGGCAGCTCCAGCGCGGTCGGGGTGCCGTCCGCCGCCCAGCGGACCGGGTGGTCCTCGGTCAGGCCGGCGAAGGAGACCCCGACCGCGACGCCCGACGCGTTCAGGGAACCCGGGCGGGTGGCGACCTCGCCGGGCAGCGGTTCCAGGGTGGTGACGCCGGACCGGTGCGCGTTCCAGCGGAGCGCGCGCGGGGCGAACCGGTTGGGGATGTTCAGGTAGGTCTCGCCGAGGATGTCGCCCGCGTTGTTCAGGCCGTACACCGAGCTGAGCGGGGCGGCGTTCGCGGGCAGCGGCAGCAGGTACGGGGTCGGCACCGGTGCGCCCGGGTCGGCCGCCGCGGCCGTGGGCACCGGGCCGAGCAGCAGGGCGACGGCCACCGCGGCGGCGGCCGGGGCAGCTCTGCGAAGGGTGGGGGAACCAGCCATCCGGAAACTCCTGTCGTGTCAACGATCAAGTGGATCAAGAGAGTTGATGCTCCGTCGGAGTCGGGTCGGTCGGGTTCCCGGTCCGACGGCCAAGTCTCATCCACGGTCGGTTCGTTGGCAGGCCGATCGCCGAATCGGCCGGAATCACACCCCTTTTGGGCGCGTCCGCGGGGTGGCGGCGGAGCGGTTCCGAACGGTTTGGGGCGGTCTCGTGGGATGTCGGACGGGTGTGGCGGGTGCCCGGGCGGCGGGTGCCCGCGCGGCCCTCCCGGCGCGCGTCGCCGGCCGGGGGTGCGGTGGCCGGGGTGGCGGGGGTGTGCTGCTCCCCGCCCTCCTCGGCGCGCGGGTTGCGCTACCGGGCGGCGACCGGCGGGCCGTCGTCGCCCTCGGTGCCGCCGCCACCGGGCCGACCGTCCCGGCCGGACGAGCCACCGCCGGGACCCCGGGCGTACACGGTGAAGGAGGTCAGGCCGGCGGGCAGCGCCCAGGCCCCGGCACTCCGGATGGACACCTTGTAGCGGTGCGGGCCGTCGTCCCGCTGGACGGGTGCGGCCTGGGCGGCCGTCGCGGCCAGTGCCGCGACGGTGGAAGCGGTCGCCAAAAGGCCTTGTCGGAAGAGCTTTTGATTGATCGTCATTCATGCGATGGTCTGGAACTCCGGCGGCCTGGCGGCGGCTTCGACCCGTATTCACGCGAACGGGTGGTCGCGATCCGGCCGAGTTCGCGGAGGCCCCCGCCGACCCCCAATCGCCCCCGTCGACCCCCACCGGCGACCGCCGATGTGCTGTCGACGGGTCGCCGGGGGAGGCCGCCGGAGCTCCTCCCTCGATCGGGGGAGGGCGGGGGCCGGGAGGCCGGTGATACTGGCGAACATGATCAAGGGAATGCGGTTGCTGCTGCGCAGGTCGACGTACACGGGGGTGCTGTTCGCGGTACTCGGAGCGCTGGCCGGGCTGCCGGTGGCGATGGTGGCGCTCGGGATGACGCTCGGGGTGTCCGGGCGGCCGGACTCGGTCTGGCTGGCGCTGCCGCTGTGGGTGGTGCTGCTCGCGGCGGCCGGGCTGCCCCGAGTGGTGCGCCGGGTGCTGGCGGCGGGCGCGCGGCGACTGCTGGGCGTCGCGGTGCCCGCCCCGGTGAAGGGGGCCGCGACGGAGCGCTGGCGGACGCCGGCGTTCGTGGTGGCCCACGTGGCGCTGGGGTGGACCGTGCTGATCGGCGGCAGCACGTTCCTCGTGATGGCCATGACGCTGCCGGGGCGATGGGTGGAGGGCTCGGCCCGGATCAGCCTCTTCGGCTGGGGCGCGGACGTGACCGGCGTCTGGTCGTGGGTCATCGGGGCGCTCAGTCTGGTCCTCGCGGCGGTGCTGCTCGCCGGGGCGTCGGGGGCGCTGCGGTGGCTGGCGCCGCGACTGCTCGGACCCTCGCCCGCCGAGCGGCTCGCCCTGGCCGCCGAGCGGGAGCGGCTGATGGCCGAACGCAACCGGCTGGCCCACGAGTTGCACGACTCCATCGGGCACACCCTGACCGCCGCCACCATCCAGGCGGCCGTCGCGGGCGAGGTGCTCGCCGACGACCCGGCGGCGGCGCGGGCCGCCATGCGCAGCATCGAGGAATCGACCCGGGCCGCGCTGGAGGACCTCGACTACGTGCTCGGCGCACTGCGCGAGGAGCAGACCGGCACCGCCCCGACCCGCACCCTCGCCGACCTGCCCGAGCTGATCGACCGGCTTCGGCACGCGGGCGCCGTCGTGGCGCCGCGGACCACGGGGGACCTGGCGCAGGTGCAGGGCACCCTCTCCCGGGCCGCCTACCGGATCGTCCAGGAAGGGCTGACCAACGCGCTGCGGCACGGCAACGGCGGGACGATCGAGCTGCGGGTGACGGCGGGACCGGAGGAACTGGAGCTGACCGTGGTCAACGCGGTGGCGGGCGCGGCCGCCGGACCGGGCGCGAGCGGCTTCCCGACCTCCGGGCACGGCCTGCCCGGGCTGGCCGAGCGGGTGAGGCTGCTGCACGGCGAGTTCGAGGCCGGCCCGTCCGGCGACGGGCAGTGGCGGCTGGCGGTCCGGCTGCCGATGCGGTGGTCGGCGTGAGCGGCGCCGGCCCCGACACGGGCGCGCCGTCCGACGTCACCGTCCTGATCGCCGACGACGACCCCCTCACCCGCAGCGGCCTGGGCACCCTGCTCGGTGCCCAGCCCGGCATCACGGTGGTCGGGAAGGCCGCCGACGGCGTCGAGGCGGTCGAGCAGGCCCGGCTGCTGCGGCCGGACGTGGTGCTGATGGACGTGCGGATGCCGCGCCGCAACGGCATCGACGCCACCCGCGAACTGCTGCGGGAGCACGCCGACCCGCCCAAGGTCGTGGTGATCACCACCTTCGAGAACGACGCCTACGTCACCGCCGCGCTGAGCGCCGGCGCCAGCGGCTTCGTGCTGAAGCGGCGGCCCGTCCCGCAGATCGCCGAGGCGGTGCGGGTGGCGGCGGCGGGGGAGGCGGTGCTGTTCCCCGCCGCGCTGAGCCGGATGGTCGCGGCCCGGCCGCTGGACTCGGCCGAGGCGCTGCCCCGGGCGGCGCTGACCGGGCGGGAGGAGGGCGTGCTGCGGCTGATGGCGACCGGACTGTCCAACCCGGAGATCGCGCAGGCGCTCGCCGTCAGCCAGGAGACCGTCAAGACGCACGTGGGGAACGTGCTGGGCAAGCTCGGCGCGCAGAACCGGACCCACGCGGTGGTGATCGCGTACGAGAGCGGGTTGGTGGTGCCGGGGCTGCCGGGGGCGTAGCCGGCGGGGCGCGGCGCCGGGCCACGGCGCCGGGCCGCGCCGCGCCGGAGCCGCCACGGTCCCGGAGCCGCCACGGTCCCGGAGCCGCGACGGCCCCGAGGGCCGCTACCGCACGGGGTCGATCGGGGTGAGGGTGCCGAGGCGGTCCTCGACGGCCTGGGCGGCGGCCAGGCACAGGTCCTCCCGGAAGGCGCGGCCGACGAGCTGGACGCCGGTGGGCAGGCCGTCCGCGGCGAGGCCGGTGGGGACGGCGACGGCCGGCACGCCGACGAAGCTGGTCACCGAGCAGAGCCGCATGGCCGAGTCGACCCGGTCGCGGCCCGCCTGGTCCCGGGACTCCAGTCCGGGCTCGACCGGCGGCTCCGTGAACACCGGGCCCAGCAGCAGCGGGTACTCGTGCAGGAACTCCGTCCAGGAGCGGCGGATGCTCATCCAGACGCTCATCAGCCGGATCAGGCCGGGGGCGTCCACGGGCCGGGCGCCGTGCATCATCAGCTCGATGTAGCGGTCGCCGCCCTCGCCGAGCAGCTGCCGCACGACGGGCCAGCTCGGCGCGAACTCGGTGACGGCGAGGCGGTGGTAGGCGTCGAGCGCCTCCTCCATCCGCGGGACGTCGGGGACCTCCCGGACGTCGTACCCGGCGTCGCGCAGCGCGTCGGCGGCGGTCTCGACGGCGCGGCGGACGGTGGGGTGGACCCCGTGGCCGCCGTGGCTGCCGTGACCGCCCGGATCGGCGACGACGGCGACCTTGATCGGACCGGCGAGCGGTTCCCCGTACAGCGGGACGGGCACGGCGCGCGGGTCGCGCGGGTCGGTGCCCGCCAGCGTCTCGTAGGCGAGCCGCAGGTCGGCGACCGTACGGGCCAACGGGCCGTCGGCGACCAGGACCTGGGAGGCCGGGCCGGGGTCGTCCGGGCCGATCAGGCGCTGGTCGGCGGGGAACCGGCCGGTGGTCGGGTTGAGGGCGGCGACCCCGCAGAAGGAGGCGGGGACGCGGACCGAGCCGCCGGAGTCGTTGCCGAGCCCGAGCGGGGCCATGCCGGCGGCGACCGCCACGCCGTCCCCGCCGCTGCTGCCGCCGGGGGTGCGGCCCGCGTCCCACGGGTTGCGGGTGTCGCCGTACAGCTCGCTGCGGGTGTGCATCCCGGCGAGGATCAGCGTCGGCAGGTTGCTGTGGCCGATCGGGATCGCCCCGGCCGCGCGCAGCCGGGCCACCGGGACGGCGTCGGCGGCGGCGACGTGGTCGCGGAAGCGCGGGCTGCCGAAGGTGGTCGGCACGCCGGCGATCGGGGTGCACTCCTTCACGGTGAACGGCACGCCCGCGAGCGGACCCAGTTCCTCGCCCGCGGCCCGGCGGCGGTCGGTCTCCCGGGCGGCCGCGCGGGCCCGGTCGGCGAGCAGCTGGGTGACGGCGTTCAGGTGCGGGTTGACGTCGGCGATCCGGTCCAGGTGGTCGTCCACCACGTCCAGGGCCGACACCTCGCCCGTGCGCACGGCGGCGGCGAGTTCGGTGGCGGGCTTGCTCCACAAGGGCATGGGAGTTCTCCTCGGCTCTCCTCGGCCTGGTTCTGATGCGACCGCATCGGAACAGGGCCACCATAGCCCGGGAGCCGATACGCTTGCATCGAAATAAAACGAGGGCCAACGAGGACCGACAAGGACCGACAAGGACCCAAGGAACGCGGAGGGAGACCGGGGATGCCCAAACAGGTGGACCACGAGGGCCGGCGCCGGCGGATCGCCGAGGCCGTCTGCCTGCTGGTGGACGAGCACGGGCTGGAGGGCGTCACCCTGCGGGACGTCGCCGCCCGGGCGGAGGTCTCGATGGGAGCCGTCCAGCGCTGCTTCCGCACCAAGGAGGAGATGCTCCTGTTCGCGCTCACGCACATCGGCGCGCGGGTCTCCGAGCGGGTGCGGAGCCGGCTCGCGGCCGGCCCGGCGCAGTCGGCGGCCAGCGAACTCGGACTGGTGGCGGGCGAGGTGGCGCTGCTCCGCGAGGAGCACCGGGCCGAGGCCAGGATCTGGCTCGCCTTCGTCGCCGGGGCCGCCGTCAACCCGGCGCTGGCGGCGACCCTGCGGAGCAGCTACGCGGCGCTGGAGGAACTGATGGTGCGGCTGGTCACGGAAGCCGCCGGCGGGGCGGCCGTCGGCGGATCGGTGATCGGCGGGGCGGCCGCGGGCGGGGCCGTCGTCGCGCGGACCGAGGCCCGCGCGCTGCTCGCCCTCGCCGACGGGCTCACCACGCACGTCCTGGTCGGGCACCGGACGGTGGGGGAGGCGGAGGAGGTCCTGCACGCGCACCTGGCCGGGCTCTGGGCGCGCTGCTGACCGGAGGCCGCCGATCCGTCGCCCGCCGATCCGTCGCCCGCTGTTGTCGCCCGCGTCACCGTCCAGTCCGTGGAAGGCCGGCGAAGGCGGCGGCCGGGTGCGGCAGGATCGGGCCCGACGTCACCGGAGACGCCTGTCGGACACTCGTGTTGGGAGAGCCTGCCGTGACCTCTGTGGAGATCCCGGGATCCAAGTCCATCACCGCCCGGGCCCTGTTCCTGGCCGCCGCCGCCGAGGGCGTGACCACCCTGCGCCGCCCGCTGTCCTCGGACGACACCGAGGGCTTCGTGCAGGGCCTGGACACCCTCGGGTACCGGATCGAACGGACGGCCGACACCTGGCGGGTCGAGGGCCGCCCGTCCGGGCCCGCCGTGCCGGACGCCGAGGTGTACTGCCGGGACGGCGCCACCACCGCGCGCTTCCTGCCCACCCTCGCCGCCGCCGGCCGCGGCACCTACCGCTTCGACGCCTCCGCCCAGATGCGCCGCCGCCCGGTCGCCCCGCTCACCCGGGCACTGCGCGAGCTGGGCGTGGAACTGCGGCACGAGGAGGCCGAGGGGCACCACCCGCTGACGGTCGTCGCCGACGGCGTCCGCGGCGGTGAACTCACCCTGGACGCCGGGCAGTCCTCGCAGTACCTGACCGCGCTGCTGCTGCTCGGCCCGCTCACCCGGGACGGCCTGCGGATCACCGTCACCCGGCTGGTCTCCGCCCCGTACATCGGCATCACCCTGGCGATGATGCGCGACTTCGGGGTCGAGGTGAAGCGGGAACGGACCCCCGCCGGCGAGGTGTTCGAGGTGCCCGCCGGCGGCTACCGGGCCGCCGACCACCCGATCGAACCGGACGCCTCCACCGCCAGCTACTTCTTCGCCGCCGCCGCCCTGGCCGGCCGCGAGGTCACCGTCCCGGGCCTCGGCCGGGACGCGCTCCAGGGCGACCTGCGGTTCGTGGACGTGCTGCGGCGGATGGGCGCCCGGGTGGACATCGGCGGCGACCGCACGACCGTGGCCGGTGACGGCCGGCTCGGCGGAATCACCGTCAACATGCGGGACATCTCCGACACCATGCCCACACTCGCGGCCATCGCCCCGTTCGCCACCGGCCCGGTGCGGATCGAGGACGTCCACAACACCCGGGTCAAGGAGTGCGACCGGCTGGAGGCCTGCGCCGACAACCTGCGCGCGATGGGCATCACCGTGGCCACCGGGGACGACTGGATCGAGATCCGGCCCGGCACCCCGCGCCCGGCCGAGATCACCACCCACTCCGACCACCGGATCGTGATGTCCTTCGCCGTCACCTCGCTGCGCACGCCCGGCATCACCTTCGACGACCCGGGCTGCGTGCGGAAGACCTTCCCGGGGTTCCACGAGGTCTTCGCGGAGCTGCGGGCGGCCTGGGGGATCTGACCCCCGGCGGCGGCGCGGCGCCCCGACGCCGCCGGTCGCCCGCCGGAATCCCGGTCGCCCCGGAATCCCGGTTGCCGGGCGGCGGGCCCGGCGGCGAGGATGCCGTTCGTGTCCGAGACGGTTTTCGAGACGGAGTCAGACGGGCCCGAGCTGCGGCCCTACCCCAAGATCCCCGCGCGCGGCCGCTCCGGCGGGCCCGGCAGCCGGGAGTGGACCGCGGCCGAGAAGGTGCACGGGGCGCACTTCGCGGTGGTCTGCGAGGGCGGCTCGGTGCGGGCCGCGAAGCGGCGTGAACTGCTGGACGACGAGGGCCTGGACGCCTTCTTCGGCGTCAGCCGGATCTGGCCCGAACTGTCCGTCGCGGCGGCCCGGTTCGCCGCCGCGGTGCGCGGTACCCGGGACGGTGCCGCGGTGACGATCTACGGGGAACTGGCCGGCGGCCGCTACCCGCACCCCGGGGTGCCCGCCGCCCCCGGGGTCGACCCGGTCCAGACCGGCGTCTGGTACGCCCCCGGCCTGCGCTGGCTGCCGTTCGACGCCACCGTCGAGACGCCCGAGGGCCGTCGGTGGATCGCCGACCGCACCCTGCGCACGGCCGCGCGGGCCGCCGGGCTCACCTGCGTGCCCCTGCTCGGGCACGGCCCCCTGACCACCCTGCACGACCTGCCGGTGCGCTACCCCACCCGGGTGCCCGCGCTGTTCGGCCTGCCCGAACTGCCGGACAACCTCGCCGAGGGGTACGTCCTCAAACCCGCCGGCGAGTGGCACGAGTCCGGCCCGGCCCGTCCGCTGGTGAAGGTGAAGCAGCAGGCCTTCGCCGAGGACGACCGCTACGACGGCGCCCGCCCGTACCTCCCCCCGCCCCGGGGCGCAGCCGGCGTCCCGGCCTGGCTCCTCGTCCAGGCCTCCGCCCTGCTCACCCCCGCCCGGGCCGCGGCCGCCGTCAGCAAACTGGGGCCCCGTACGGCCGCGGACGCCGTGGCCGAGGAGATCGCGGCGGACGTGGCGGAGGAACTCGCCGAGGCCGTGGGCGGGTTGGAGGCGGACGTGCTGGCCGCACTGCGCCGGGCGCTCGAACCGGGCGCGCGCACGCTGGCGTCCTTCGACGCGCAGGACCGGCGCGGCGCCTGAGCGGGCGGGCCGACGGCGCGCGGCGGGGGCGGGGGCGTGGTCGAGCGCGGGGTCGAGGGCGGGTTCAGACGGTGTCCAGGAGGCTTCCACGTCCGGGGGGAGGGGCCCATCATGGGCTCCCGGTCCCGGCAGAACCGCCCCGACACCGCCCCGACACCGCCCCGACACCGTTCCGGGGCTGTTCCGGGGCCGCCCTCAGGAGGCAGAAGAGATGACGATCCCACCGCCCGTCCGGATCCAGGCCGCCGTCGTCCGCGCCGCGTACGCCCTGCCGGAGGGCCTGCGGCGGGCCATCGCGGGCAGGCCGGTGGTCCGCGACGGGCAGACGCTCGCGCTGGACGCGCAGCTGATGCTCAAGCTCCAACGGCTGTCCAAGGCGGCCCTGGTGATGCCGGGCGGGGTCGGGTCGTCGCGGGCCGCGATGGAGCACGCGCGGCACCTGGTGGGCGGGCCGCAGGACCGTGCGGTGGCCGCGCGGAGCGTCGGCATCCCGCGGGAGCACGGCGAACTGGCCGCCACGCTGTACACCCCGGACGGGCTGGCGACGGGCTCCGGCCTGCTGGTCTTCCTGCACGGCGGGGGCTGGGTGGTCGGCAGCCGGGCCAGCCACGACCACGTCGCCCGCTTCCTCGCCCGGCGGGCGCGGGTGCGGGTGCTGTCGGTGGAGTACCGGCTGGCGCCCGAGCACGTGTTCCCGGCGGCGGCCGAGGACGCGCTCGCCGCCCTCGACCACGCCCACGCCGAGGCGGCCGAGCTGGGCGCGGACCCGGAGCGGATCGCGGTCGGCGGGGACAGCGCGGGCGGCAACCTGGCCGCCGTCGTCGCCCAGCAGGCCGTCCGGCGGGGCGGGCCCGCCCCGGTGTTCCAGCTGCTGCTCTACCCGGCGACCGACGCCTCGGTCCGGCGCCCCTCGCGCGGGCTGTTCGCCGACGGGTTCTTCCTGACCGACGCGGACATGGACTGGTTCGCCGACCGGTACGCGCCCGCGCCCGCCGACCGCACCGACCCGCGGCTGTCGCCGCTGCTCGCCGAGGACCTGTCCGGCCTGCCGCCCGCGTACATCGGCACCGCGGGCTTCGACCCGCTGCGCGACGAGGGCGAGGCGTACGCGCGGGCGCTGCAGGAGGCTGGGGTCGCGGTGCGGCTGAGCCGGCAGCCGGACCTCATCCACGGGTACGCCAACTACCTCGGAATCGGGGGCCGCTTCCGGGAGGCGACGGCCGAGGCGGCGGAGGCGCTGCGGCAGGCGATCGGCGAGGCGTAGCGGACGCGGCGCAGCGGCGCGGACAGGGAGGGACGCGGAACGGACGCGGAACGGACGCGGGACGGACCCGGGGCGCGAACCATACGGTCGCGCGCCGGGTCGTTGCCGCACGGGGGGTTCTCGGCGACCGGCTCTTATTGTACTGTCCGTCTAATAAGCGGGTGAGCGGGAGCCCGCGGAGACAGGCACCTGGAGGCAGCCATGGCGCTCACCCGGCAGACGGGGCACGGCCACACCGAGGCCGACGACGACGTCTCGAAGCGGCTGCTGGAGTCGGCCGCCACCCTCTCCTACGACCCCTCGACCGAGATCGACTGGGACGCCCCGCTCCCGGAGGACCACTACGGCCTCAACCCGGAGTGGAGCACCCTCTACGGCACCCGGCTGTGGGACGAGATGACCGAGCGGCAGCGGGTCGTGCTCACCCGGCACGAGGTCTGCTCGATCATGAACACCGGCATCTGGTTCGAGATGATCCTCCAGCAGATGGTGCTGCGCGACCAGTACCTCAGGAACCCCGCCGACGCCGCGTTCCAGTTCGCGCTCACCGAGATCGCCGACGAGTGCCGCCACTCGATCATGTTCGCCCGGGCCTGCGCCAAGATGGGCGTCCCCGCCTACCGCCCGCACAAGCTGATCGCCCAGGCCGGCCGCGCCTTCAAGGCGCTCGCCAAGGGCGAACTCGCCTACGGCGGCATCCTGGTGGCCGAAGAGGTGCTCGACGTCATGCAGCGCGACTGGATGCGCGGCGAGAACGTCCTGGAGATCGTCCGCGGCACCTCCCGGATCCACGTGGTCGAGGAGTCCCGGCACATGAAGTTCGCCCGGCAGGAGATCCGCGAGCGGATGCGCCACGCGAGCCCCGCCCGCCGGCGCGCCTCCGCCACCGGCATCGCCGTGGGCGCGTACGTCATCGTCACCAGCATGGTGCACCCGGGCGTCTACAAGGCCGCCGGGCTCGACGTGCAGCGGGCGCTCGCCGAGGTGCGGGCCAGCGAGCACCGCAAGGCGATGATGCGCACCAGCTCCCGGCACCTGATGGCCTTCCTCGCCGAGACCGGACTGCTCACCAGCCGCTCGGCGGCCGTCTATCGCCGGGTGCACATGCTCTGACGGACCGTCGCCACCAAGCCGCCCCATCCCCCACGCGCAGCGAGGACCCCACCCGGCCATGGCCTACGCGATCACCCAGACCTGCTGCAACGACGCCTCGTGCGTGTCCGTCTGCCCGGTCAACTGCATCCACCCGACCCCGGACGAGCCGGAGTTCGGCACCACCGACATGCTCTACATCGACCCGCGGGCCTGCATCGACTGCGGCGCCTGCGCGGACGCCTGCCCGGTGGACGCGGTGTACCCGGTCGACCGGCTGCGCGGGCCCGACGCCGTGTTCGGCGACCTCAACCGCGACTGGTTCCGCGACCACCCCAGCGACCACGCCTGGGGCGCGCCCAGCTTCCCGCGCAGCCTGCCGGACGAGCTCGGCGCGCTGCGGATCGCGGTCGTCGGCACCGGCCCCTCCGCCGGGTACACCGCACAGGAACTGCTGCGCGGCACCAGCGCCGAGATCACCATGATCGACCGGCTGCCGGTCACCGGCGGCCTGCTGCGGCACGGTGTCGCGCCCGACCACCAGTCCACCAAGCGGATCGCGGAGAGCTTCGCGAGCGTCTTCCGCGACCCCCGGCTGCGGATGCACCTCAACGTGGAGATCGGCACGGACCTCACCCACCAGGAGCTCGCCGCGCACCACCACGCGGTGGTGTACGCGGTCGGCGCGGCGGCCGACCGGCGGCTCGGCGTCCCCGGCGAGGACCTGCCGGGCAGCCTGCCCGCGACCGCGTTCGTCCGCTGGTACAACGCCGAACCGACCGTGCCCGCCGACGCGGTGGAGCTGTCGGCCCGGCGCGTGGTGGTGATCGGCAACGGCAACGTCGCGGTGGACATCGCCCGCATCCTGCTCACCGACCCCGACCGGCTCGCCGCCACCGACATCGCCGACCACGCCCTGGCCGCGCTGCGCCGCAGCCGGGTCCGGGAGGTCGTGCTGCTCGCCCGGCGCGGGCCCGGACAGGCGGCGTGGACCAGGGCGGAGTTCCTGGCCCTGCGGCAGCTGCCGGGTGTCGAGGTGGTGGTCGAGGACCACCCGGAGGTACGGGCGGCGATCGAGGCGGCGGGAGCGGAAGCGGGATCGGGGTCCGGCGCGGGGTCGGGCACGGCGGCGGGAGCGGGGCTGCTCACCGGGCTGCCGCTGGTGCCGTTCGACGGGTCCGCGGAGCCCGGGCCGGGACGGCGGATCGTGCTGCGGTTCCTGTCGGCGCCGGTCGAACTCTCCGGGGACGGCCGGGTCGAGGCCCTGACCGTCGAGCGGACCACCCCGACGGCGGACGGCCGGGTCGAGGGCACGGGGGCGACGGACGTGCTCCGGGCCGGGCTGGTGGTGCGCTCGATCGGACACCGGGGCGTACCGCTGCCCGGGCTGCCGTTCGACGAGCGGGCCGGGACGGTCGCGCACCGGAACGGGCGGGTCGTCGACCCGGCGACCGGACGGCCGCTGCCAGGGACGTACGTGGTGGGCTGGGCCAAGCGCGGGCCGTCCGGCGGGATCGGCGCCAACCGGGCCTGCGCGCGGGAGACCGTGGACGCGCTGCTGGACGACGCGGCCGCCCGGGCGCTGCCCGTCCCGGAGGCGGGCCGCAAGGACTTCGAGCGGCTGGTGCGGCACCGGCGGCCGGACGCGGTGGGGCTGCGGGAGCTGCGGGCGGTGGAGCGCGCGGAACGCGAGCGCGGCGAGGCCGAGGGGCGGCCCCGGGTGAAGCTCGCCAGCGTGCCCGAGCTGCTGGCGGCGGGGCGGCGGCGGTAGCGGGGAAGACCCGGGCCCGGGCGGGAAACCCCGGAGCCTCGCCGGGAAGAACCCACGGGCCGTGCCGGGACATTGGGGAGGCCACGAGGTGCGCTGGATGGGGGGTGGGCCGACTTCCTGCGCACCCGGCCGCGCTCCGCAGGGGGTTGACCTGCGGAGCGCCGGGTTGACCCGACCGTGTCCCGGCGCGGGCGGGGTGCGTTGGGTGGGTGTGAGTGGATTCGGGTGGCTGCCGGTGCCGGAACGGCAGCCGGGTGAGGAAACGATCCTGCGCGGCATTCCGGACAGGCCTCCGGAACCGCCGTCGGCACCCCCGACGCCCGAGCCGCGGGGGCCGACGGAACCGCCGGTGCGGGAGCAGTGGGTGACGGAACGGCCGGTGGCGGAACCCGGCCCGGAAGCGCCCATCTACGCCGAGCTGGCCCGGCGTTGGCAGGCCGAGGGGCGGGCCGTCCCCGGGCTGCCCGATCCCGTCTGGGACGCGCTGGCCGCACCGGCGGCCCGGGACCGGCCGGCGGTGCCCGGCCCGGGCCGGAGCCCCGGGCGGAGCCCTGCGCGGGGCCCGGGGTGGAACCCGGGGTGGGACCCGGCTGCGGGCCCGGAGCGGAGTCCGGGGCCGGGCCCGGGGCACTGATCCACTCGGCCGGATCGTCGACACGCGCGGATACCCCGACGGGGGGACCCGTGCGGTGGTCGGACTATCCCAGGAGAGTGGTCCTCAGCCAGGGGACGATCAGCGCCATCGCCTCGTCGAACCTCGAAATGGCGCAGTGCCCGGTGTCCGGGATCAGTTCGACCCGGGTGTCGCGGCGGCCGGCGAACACCAGGGTGTCGTGCTGCGGGACGTGGACGTCGTCGGCGCCGTTGAGCACCAGCATCGGCGCCTGGTCGCCCCGGTCCAGCAGCGGGCGCAGGCCGAAGGAGCCGAAGGCCCGGCCCAGGACCGCCCGGTCCGGTGCGGCGTCGAAGCCCAGGGCGTTGCCCACGATGCCGTCCATGCCGAAGTCGAAGCCGCGGTCCGGGTCGAAGGAGTGCTCGACCGGGCCGCCGAGCACCACCGCCGCGTCCACGGCGCCGGTCAGCCCGGTACGCGCGGAGTAGTAGCCGCCCATCGAGATGCCGAAGTGGCCGACCCGGCCGTCGCCGAGCGTACGGGCGAAGGCGATCAGGCCCTCGATCACCTCGGTGCCGCCGTCCGGGGTCATCGGCAGGTGGGAGGTCTCGCCGGTGCCCGCGAGGTCGAACAGCAGCAGCCGGACCGGCAGGGCGAGCGCGAGCTGCTCCCACATGCCGTGCAGGTCGGTCTTCCAGGAGTCCACCCCGCCGCTGGCCAGCACCACCGGGGCGGCGGCGGGCAGGCCGGGCGCGGCCATCAGGTGGACCGGGACCGCGGCCTCGCCGCCGCAGTGGGGGACGGTGAGCGTGCGGCGCTCGACGTCGACCGGGAAGCCGGGCGAGGCGAGCAGGTACTGCTCGACCTGGCGGGCCAGCGCGGTGCGCTTCGGAGCGTCGGCGAGCGAGGGGAACTTGGCCCAGCCGTACGCCTGGGCGGCCTGGCGGTGGCGCCCGGCGCCGGCGTGCCGGGCGGCGAGGGCGGACCACTCGTACACCCAGCCGCCGGGCCGGTCGGCCCACATGTCGGTGACGGTCGCGCGGACCGCGTCCACCTCGGCGGCGGGCAGGCCGAGGGTCATCTGCGGGTAGCGCTCGACGAACAGGTCCTGCGGGTCCAGGGGCCAGGTGAAGGACATGGCGATGCCTCCTGTCGCTCTTAAAGCCGGAACTCTTGCATTAGCGACTATGCGCCGGGGGATCGCTTAATGCAAGTGCTCCTGCGTTAAGGTGGTGGCGAGGTGATCGACACATGACCGAGGAAGAGCCGGACCCGATCCGCCGCCGTCCGGGCGGCCGGGCCGCCCGGGTGCGCCGGGACGTCCTGGCGGCCGCCATGGAGGCGCTGGCCGAAGGGGGCGTCGCCCGGCTCACCATCGCCGACGTCGCGGCCCGGGCCGGCGTCAACGAGACCACCGTGTACCGGCGGTGGGGCAGCCGGGAGAAGCTGGTGCTGGACGCCATGCTGACCGCCAGCGACGAGGGCATCCCGGTCCCCGACACCGGGGCCGTCCGCACCGACCTGACCGCCTTCGCCCGCGCGCTCGCCGCGTACCTGGCCACCCCGCTCGGCCGGGCCGTGGCCCGCGCGGCCGCCCTCGGCTCCGAGGACCCGGCCCTCGCCGAGGCCTGGCAGGTCTTCTGGGACTCCCGCCTCGCCCAGGCCGGCGCCGTCGTCCGGCGCGCCGTCGACCGCGGCGAACTCCCGGCCGGCACGGACGCCGACCTCGCCCTGGAACTGCTCAGCGCACCCCTCCAGGCCCGCGCCCTGCTCGGCCACCGCGAGATCGGCCCCGAACTCCCGGAGCGCCTCGCGGACCTGATCCTGGACGGCCTGCGGGCCCGGGACCGGCACGCACGGGACGACGGCTAGCGCACACGGCACGGCGGCCGGCGCACACGGGACGACGGCCGGCGCACACAGCACGGCGGCGCCCCCGGCCGGGGAGGCAGGGGGCGCCGCGGAGGGTGCGGGGGCCGGCCGGGTCAGCCGACGTCCCGGGCGGTGGAGCCCAGCGACTCCAGGTTCCAGGTGATGATCCGCCGGGGGTGCACCCGGATGACGTCCCGGCTGAACCGGTCGGGCGCCACCGGCGGGACGTCCACGGCGAGCACCTCCGCCCGGCCGCGGATCTCCACGCCGCGCCCCCAGCCGCCCGCGACCGGATCGTCGGCGGGCGCCAGGTCGTCGATCAGGACGGAGACCTCGGGGCGGTCCCGGGCGTTGCGGTACTTGCGGCTGCCGGCGTTGTCCGGCCCGCCGATGTCGATGGTGCCGTCGTCGTTGAGCCGGAAGCCCACCGGCCGGACCTGCGGGGAGCCGTCCGGGCCGAGGGTGGCCAGACGGGCCAGCGGTTGGCCGGTGAGATAGCCGCGTTCGCGTTCGGTGAAGTAGCCCATGCGGCCGAGGCTAGGACCTCAAGCGCCCTTCAGGTCAAGGGCGTTCGGCGGCGCGCCCGCGCTCCTGCCAGGACCGCTTCAGCTCCGCCCAGCGGGCCGCCTGCTCGGGTGTCAGGGTGCCGCGGAGCTCGGCGAGCTTGAGGAGCTGGGCCTCGGCCTCGGCGCCCAGGGGCTGGGCCTCGGCCCGGTAGTGGTCGGTGAGCAGGGCGTCCAGCTCGGGGCGGGTGAGGGCGGGGTCGAGGCGCTGGGCGAGCTTGGCCATGTTGCGGTAGGAGCCCTGGAGCAGGAAGGGGGGCTCGGTGCGGGTCCGGTCGTCCTGGGCGGCGGAGGCCAGGTAGGCGCGGTTGACGGCCAGGACGGTGGAGCGCAGGTGGAGCAGGCCGGCCAGGACGGCGGTCATCCGCTCGACCTCGGCGGCGGGCCAGGCGCCGGCCAGGGTGCCGCCGGGCAGGCCGCCGGCGCGGGCGAGCAGGGTGTCGAGGTCGGCGCGCTCGGCGGTGGCGAGCGGGGCCAGGTGGGGGCCGGCTGGCAGGGCGTTCTCGACGAAGCTGAGCGCGAAGAGGTCCTCGCGCCCGGCGACGGCGTCGCCGAGGTTCCACACGTCGGCGCGGTTGGCGAGCATGTCGGGCAGCCGGAAGAGGCGGCCCGACTCGGTGTACGGGTTGGCGGCCATGACCACGGCGAAGCGCTTGCCGCGCAGGTCCCACTCGCGGGCCTCGCCGTCCCACACGCCGTCGATCCGGCGCTGGGCGTCGCACAGCGGGATGAAGCGCTGGAGGAACTCGGGCGAGGTGTGCTGGACGTCGTCCAGGTAGAGCAGCACGTTGTCGCCCACGTGCAGGGCGAAGTTGAGCTTCTCGACCTCGCGCCGGGAGGTGGCGTCGGGGGCCTCGGCCGGGTCCAGCGAGGTGACCCGGTGGCCGAGCGCGGGGCCGCTGACGGAGACCAGCAGCAGCCCGAGCCGCTCGGCGAGGTACTCGACCAGGGTGGTCTTGCCGTAGCCGGGCGGGGAGACCAGCAGCAGCAGGCCGCTGCGGTCGACCGGCCCGCCGGCGGCGGCCGTGCCGAGCTGCTTGGCGAGGTTGTCGCCGACCAGCGGCAGGTACACCTGGTCGATCAGCCGGTTGCGGACGAAGCCGTTGAGCGGGGCGGGCCGGTACTGGTCGAGCCGCAGCCGGGCGTGCTCGGCGGCCAGCAGTTCGCCCCGCAGCCGCTGGTAGGCCCGGTGGCCGGGCATCTCGACCTGCTCGAACTCCCGCACCCTGGCGAGCAGTTCGTCCAGCCGAAGGTCGAGCGCCCCGCCCGCGAGCCGCGGGTGGTCGCCGAGCAGTCCGGTGATCCGGGCGCCCACGGCCCCCTCGGCGGGCCGGCGCGGCAGCGACGGGCAGAGCAGGACGGCGGCCGCTTCGGCGAGGTCGGCCGGGTCGGCGTCGGCCGCTCCCGACTCCAGCCAGGCCGTGGCCAGTTGGCGCCGTACCGGCAGCAGCCCGGGCTCCTCGGGCAGCGCGGCCAGCGCCTCGGTGAGGCCGGCCGACTCGGGTGCCGCACGGAACTTGTCGACCAGCGCGGCGGCGCCCGGGGAGTGGGCGAAGCTGGGTGCGGCGGCGGCCAGTTCGGCCACCAGGTAGGGACCGGAGGGCTCCGCCCCCGGAACGAACTCCGAGACGGCGGCGGAGAGTTCGGCCTCCAGCGCGGTCAGCGCCGCCAGCGCGGCCGACGCCGGGGCGCCGCCGAAGGCGTCCCGGGCGAGGCCCAGCGAGCGGGCCCGGGTGTGCCAGAGCAGCCGCTGCCGCTCGTCGGCGCCGTGCGCCCAGTACAGCTGGGCGGCCGCCCGGGCGCCCGCCGGATGGCGCAACAGCCCGGCCCCGGCGCCGAGCCGGAGCAGGGCGCGGAGCAGCAGCGCGGCGTCATGGTCGTGCACGCCGCGCTGGTAGCCCTCGTCCGGGCGCTGCTCGGCGGCCCGCCGGACGTACTCCAGCAGCTCGCCGTCGGTGCGCGGCGCCCCCGCCTCGGCGGCCGGCAGCAGGCTCGCCGCCAGGTACTCGGCGCGGTACAGCCGCGGGGTCTCCGAGGGCAGCGGGCGGTCCCAGTACCGCTCGGTGGCGGCGAAGGCCGGGTCGGTGACGGGGGAGCGGTAGTCGGTGCCGGTGAGGGTGAAGGCGGGGCGTCCGCGCCAGGGCACCAGGGCGAGTTCGGGCCGCCGGGTGGTGACGGCGAACAGGTGGCGGCCCAGCCGCAGGGTGCCGGGGCCGTCCCCGGCGAGTTCGGCGCGGTCGCGCAGGGCCCGCTGGGCGCGGCCGCGCGCCGCGCGCAGCCGTCCGGTCAGCTCCTCGGCCCGGACCCGGTCGCCGAGCACGGTCAACTGCCCCGCCAGGTCGCGGAGTTTGACGGCGGTCGGGTCGGCGGCGAAGGCCGCCTCGATCTCCTCGGCGGTGTCCAGCGCGGCCAGCCGGCGGTGCAGGGTGTCGAGGATGCGCCCGGCGGAGGCGACCAGCCGGTCGGCACGCCGGGCCCGCTCCTCCAGCAGGTGCTGGCGGCGGGCGGTGAGCGCGTCGTGGAGCTCGGTGCGCCGGGCGGTGAGCTGCTCGCCGAGGGCCGGGTCGGCGTCGGCGAAACGGGTCTCCAACTGCTCGATCCGCAGCAGCAGCCGGCCGAGCTGCTCGTCGCAGTCCTCGGGGGTGTCGGCGGCGGCGAGCGCGGCGGTGGCGGCCTGGCCGAGCAGGGCGGTCTCGGCGGCGAACTCGGCGGCGGCCTCGCGGGTGCGCAGCTCCCGGCGGCGCACGGTCAGCGCGGACCGGGCCCGGTTGAGCAGCCCGAGCACGTCGGCGAGCCGGTCGAGGATCGCGGTGCGGGTGGTGGCGTCGGCCAGGTCGAGGGTGCCGACCAGCTCCGAGACGGTCTGCAGGGCCTCGCTCTGGGCGGCCAGTTCGAGACCCAGCGGTTCGGCCTCGGCGGCGGTGGCGATCGCGGCGCACCGCTCGGCCAGCTCGCCGGCCCGCTGCCGGTGCGGCTCGAAGGCGGTCGGCTCGGCGAGCTGGACGACGGCGCGGTCGGCGGCCCGGGCCAGGCCCTCGGCGAGGTGCGCGGCGAGCGCGTCGATCCGCCCGGCGTCGGCGCGCGGCAGGTCGCGCAGCGCCTCGACGCGGCCCTGGGCGCGGCGCAGCCCGGCCAGCCGGTCGACCCACTCGGCGGCGTCGGCCAGGGTCTCACCACGGGCGGTGCGCAGCAGGCCCTCGACGTGCTCGGCGGTCTCGTCGGTCCGCCGGGCGGCGTGCGCGGTGAGCTGGGCGACGGCCTCGTACTCGGCGACGACCTGCCGGGCCGTGTCGCGGATCTCGGCGAGCGGCGCGGCGAGGTCGCCGAGGCCGCTCTGGCCGAGCCAGTGGTGCCGGTCGGCGGTGCGGGTGCAGGCGGCGAGGACGGCCCGGTGGCCGGCCGGGGTGTCGGCGCCGGCCGCGGCCAGCCGGGCCAGGGCCAGGCAGTCGGCCAGGCCGCGGACCAGGTCGGCGTTGCCGATCCGGGCCAGCGGCCCGCTGCCGGGCGGCTGTTCGGCGGCGAAGCGCTCGCTGGTGAACGGGCTCTGCCAGAGCTGGACGGGGTGCAGCCGGGTCGGCCCGTCCTCGGCCGGGCGCAGCGCGATCAGAGTGCCGTCGGCGAGCAGCGCGTAACCCTGGCAGGGCAGCGGGGCGGCGGCCTCCTGGCGCACGCTGTTGTACGGCTGGAGCAGGGCGCGGCCGTCGGCGGGGGAGCGGAACTCGTACAGCACGTCCTCGCCGTTGGGCGACAGGACGGTGCGCTCGTGCACCAGGCCGTCGACCGGCTGGTCGAAGACGCGCACGGTGCCGTCCACCAGGTGGCACCCGCCGGGGAAGGCCACGCCCTGGTCGGCGGGCAGCCGCAGGCAGGCCTGGCCGAGCGCGTCGATCCGGGTGACGGTGCCGGTGGGCAGGTGGACCACCAGGTGCCGGTCGGTCTCCTCCTGGTACGGGCGCACCCGCACCAGCAGCAGGGTGCCGAGCCGGGCGTGGGCGATCCGGGCGTCGGCGAGGGTCTGCAGGGCCTCGGCCAGCGGTTCGCGGTGCAGCTCCCGGCCGTCCGGGGCGGCGATGGTCAGCCGGCCGCCGTCGACGCCGATCAGCAGTTCGCCGGCCAGGTCCGCGCGGGGCGGGCGGCCGGGGCCGGCGGGCAGCTGGTCGTCCCGGGTGACGGCGGTCCAGGGCAGCTGCTGCCCGTCGGCGGGGACGTGGTCGCGCTCGCCGCGCCCGTCCAGGTAGGACGGCTGGGCGTCGTCGGCGGAGCCGCCGTCCAGGCGCCAGCGCAGCACCCGGACGTCGGTGGCGGCGGGGCCGGTGCGGAAGACGGCGAGCAGTCGGCCGTCCACCGCGCGCAGCCGCTCCAGCCGGGCGTCGCGGAAGTAGCGCCGCAGATCGGCGAGGTCCT
Source organism: Kitasatospora sp. NPDC058048 (assembly GCF_042885555.1). Lineage (NCBI taxonomy): Bacteria > Bacillati > Actinomycetota > Actinomycetes > Kitasatosporales > Streptomycetaceae > Kitasatospora > Kitasatospora sp. NPDC058048. The sequence continues at coordinate 92,100 of NZ_JBHVRT010000003.1, forward strand.
GGCGCAGCCGCGGGTCGTCCAGCAGGGTGCCCTCGGCGGGCGCGGGGGAGAGGTCGGGGTGGTGCAGGCCGAGGACGTCGGTGAAGTCCCCGGCGCCATCGGCGGATTCGGTCGGCCGGGTGGCGAGCAGCAGCAGCCCGCCGGCGGTGGTGAGGTCCTGCGGCAGGCAGGCCCGGTCGGTGGTGAGCCGTCCGGTGCCGGCCAGCCGCAGCTCCCCGCCGCCGAACTCGTCGACCCGGCGGGCGTTCAACGCCTGGGCCCGGTCGGCGAGTTCGGCGGCGGCTCGGGCGAGCCGGTCGCGCAGGACCTCGTAGGTGCCGGCGTCGAGCCGGGCGTCGAGGGCGTCCACGGTCACGGTCACGTTCCTCGGTCTGATCGGTCTGATCGGTCTGATCGGTCGGGTCGGTCGGGTCGGGCGGTTCCGGCGGGTCGGGCGGTCCGGCGGGTCGGTCGGCGGGCCGGACCGCCCGGTCGCTCAGCGGGTCACTTGGAGCCGTTGGCCGAGGCGAGGCCGCCGGCCAGGACCCCGAGCGGGGTCTCCGCGACGCCCAGCTGCCGCGCCGACTCCAGCAGCCGGCGCAGCTGCCCGGCCTGGTCGCCGGCGCCCGAGCCGATCAGCTTCATCAGCAGGGCGGAGACCGTCAGGTTCTGCACGTCCGCCGTGGAGACCGAGGAGAGCACCCTGGTGAGGTCCTCGGTGAAGCTGGCCCGCCCGTCCAGCCAGGGCCCGGCCAGGGTCTGCGCGGTCTGCGAGTGGCCGACGAAGGCGTCCAGGCTCTTGCCGGCCGACACCGACTGCACCAGCCTGTCGAAGAAGACCGAGTCCCCGCCGACGATGTCGATCTTCGCCTTCTCCAGCCCGGCCGCGACCAGCGCCGCCTGGGCCTCGGCGATCTGCCGCTGGGTGTCCAGCCCGGCCAGCCGGACGTCCTTCTCGGCGGCCAGCCGCAGACGGTACTCCTCGTGCCCGCGCGAGGCCTCGTCCAGCTTGGCCATCGCCGCGGCCTTCTCGGTCAGGCCCTCGGCCTCGGCCTTCAGCCTGCCGCCGACCTCCAGCGCGGCGGCCTTGGCCTTCTCGACCTGGACGACGGCCTCGGCACGGCCGACCTTCTCCACCGCCGCGGCCTCCTGCTCGCGGACCTGGACCCGGGCCAGGCCCTCGGCGGCGGCCTCCGCCCGGATGCCCTCGGCCATCCGGATCTTGGCGGCCGCGTCCAGCTCGGCGGCCCGCTGCCGGGCCTCGGCCAGCACCAGCGCCTCGCGGGCCTTGTGCGAGGCGGCCTGCTCGGCGGCCTCGGCGGCCTTGATGTCCTTGACGAGCTTCTCCTGCGCCTCGGCCTCGGCCTGGATCACGACGGCCTTGCGGACCCGCTCGGCCTCCTCGGTGGCGCGCAGCGTCTTGACGGCCTCCTCCTGCTCGGCGACGGTGCGGTCCACCGCGACCCGCTCGCGGACCACGTCGGCGACCTCGCGCTTGGCGGACTCGACCTCCTTCTCCTTGGCGATCGTGGCGAGCTGGGTCTCCCGCTCGCGGCCGACGACCTCCAGCAGGCGGTCCTTCTCGATCCGCTCGTTCTCCACCGCGATCACCCGCTCGCGGTTCTTCTGCGCCACCGCGACCTCGCGGGCCTGGTTCTCCCGCTGCACCCCGAGCAGCTCCTCGGTGCGCAGGAAGGCGGTCTGGGCGTTGAGCCGCTCCTCCTCCTGCACCCGGGCGATCACCGCGTCCTCCTTGGCCCGCAGGGTCTCGATCTCGCGGCGCTGGCGGATCTCGGCGTCGGCCTGCCGGCGCTCCAGCTCCAGGACGGCCTCCCGGGCGTCCACGTTCTGCCGGGTGATCTCCTTCTGCTCGTTGCGCTGGTACTCGTTGGTGCGCACGTGCTCGATCGCCGTCAGCTCGGTGATCTTGCGGATGCCCTGGGCGTCCAGGATGTTGTCGGAGTCCAGCTGGCTCATCGGCGTCTGTTCCAGGTGGTCGATGGCCGCGTCCTCAAGGGTGTAGCCGTTGAGGTCGGTGCCGATGACCGCGATGATCTGGTCCCGGAACTCGTGCCGGTGGGTGTACAGGTCGGTGAAGTCCAGCTGCTTGCCGACGGTCTTGAGCGCCTCGGCGAACTTGACGGCGAAGAACTCCTGGATCGCCTGCGGGTCGCTGGCCCGGGCGGTGCCGATCGACTGCGCGACCTTGATGACGTCCTCGACGGTCTTGTTGACCCGGACGAAGAACGAGATCCGGATGTCCGCGCGGATGTTGTCCCGGCAGATCAGGCCGTCCCGGCCGGCCCGGTGGATCTCCACCGTCTTCGCGGTGATGTCCATCAACTCGGCCTTGTGGAGCACCGGGAGGACGATCGCGCCGGTGAAGGTCACATCCACCTTCTTCGTCCGGGAGACGATCAGTGCCTTGCCCTGCTCGACCTTCTGGAACAGACGGCCCACGAACAGCAGCATGGCGAGCACGATGAGCAGCACGACGGCGACGAGCACGCCGAAACCCACGGCGATGGTGTCCATCACGGAGTCCTTTGACGATGGCGAGTTGGTGCGAAGGGAAGTGCGGTGAGGGCGGGCGAAAACGCGTGACGCGGCGTCAGTGGACGGGCGTCAGTGGACGGCCGGCGGGTCGAAGGGCGCCACCAGGAAGTGCTCGCCCTCGGCGTCGTAGTCGAAGATCAGGGCGGTCCGCCCGGCCGTCAGGGCCGGTTCGGGCGTCGCCGTACGGACCTGGACGGTCGCGGTGGAGCCGTCCTCCGCGGTGACCTCGGCCTGCCCGAAGTCGGCCGTCACCCGGCCGGTCCGGATCACGCAGACCCGGCCGACGAAGTCCCCCCGGGTGACCGGCCGGTCCTGCGGGAACAGCCGCGACAGCGGCCGGACGAGCACCCGGGTGCCCGCCCAGGAGGCGACCAGCGCGACGACGAACACGCCGCCGCGCGCCGGTGCCCCCGACGTGAGGACGGTGCCGGCCAGGCTGACGAACCAGGCGAGCGCGACCAGCAGCGACACCGCCACCGTCACGGGCACCCCGCCCAGCCCCAGCGCGTCCAGCACGCCCGTGTGGTGGCCGGTGCCCTGCCGGCCGGACCCGTCGTCGGCGCCGTGCCCCCCGGCACTGTGCCCCCCGCCGCCGTGCCCCCCGTGTCCGAGGTGCCCGGCGTGCCCCCCGTGCCCGGCACCCAGGTGGTGCCCCGCGTGTCCGACGTCCACCTGGTGCCCGCCGCCGTGCCCCCCGTGCACGGCGCCCGGAACCAGGCCGCCGAACAGCATCAGCAACCAGTACCCGACCACCACCACCAGCGCGAAGCTGAACAGCGCCGTCGGGAAGGCCAGCGCGGCCGCGAAGAATCCCCCCATCCCGGCCACGCTCCCCCGTCCTCCCGCCGGCGCCGCGCTTCGGCGCCGGGGAGATCATGACAGTGCCGCGGCCCCCCGCACATTGCCAGGATCCGGCAATCTTTACGCCCTCTTGACACCCTGGTACGCACGGCCCGCGTGACACTGCAACAGCTCGGCAACAGGACGGCCGCCGGACGGTTCCGGCGCCGCCCCGCGGGTTTGGGGCGGTGGGACTCCCGTGGCGGGACGGCGGCGGTCGTATCGCGCACTACAGCCGTGGTGCCGCGTACTGCAGCCGTCGTGCCGCGAACCGCAACGGTGGCGCCGTGCACTGCAGCCGTGGCGCCGCGCACTACAGCCGTCGTGGCGCGTACTACAGCCGTGGTGCCGCGTACTACAGCGGCTGTTCCGGCCAGTTCAGCAGCCGCGCACCCATCGCCGCCGTCTCCAGGGTGAAGCGCTGGAGCGCGTCCGCCGGGTCGTACCCGGTGAGCGCCTTGATCCGCTCCAGCCGGTAGCCCAGCGTGCGCACGCTCAGGCCCAGCCGGCGCGCCGCCTCCGCGTTCACGTACGCGGCCTCCGCCTGCACCGCGATGGTGTCCAGCAGCGGACGGGCGCCGCCGCGCGCCTCGGTCAGCGGGCCGAGCACGCTGCGCACCAGGTCGGCCATGGCGGCCCGGTCCCGCATCAGCACCGGGAAGACCAGCAGCTCCTCGGCCCGCAGCTGCCGGGCCGGCAGGTCCAGCCGCTGCGCGTAGTCCAGAGCGTCCAGCGCCTCCTCGTAACTGCGCAGCACCCCGCTCGGCCCCGAGTGCCGGCGGCCGGTGGCCACCCGCCGCACCGGGCGGTAGCCGGGGCCGGGGCGCAGCGTCAGCTCGGCGAAGGCCTCCAGCACGGCCCGCTCGGAGTCCGGGGCGATGCACACCAGCCGGCCGTCCTTGCTGGCCAGCAGCACGTCCCGCTCGCCGAACCGCCCGGCCAGCTCCCGCTCCACCCGGTGCACCAGCGGATGGACGTCCGCGAACGGCTCTTCGCCCACCGCGACCGCCACCGTGTACGAGCCCGCCAGCCGCAGCCCGAACCGCTCCGCGCGCTCGGCCAGCAGCCCGAGGTCGCTGCGGCCGAACAGCAGGTCGTCGATGAACTCCCGGCGGGCCGCCTCCTCCTGGCGGACGGCCAGGCGCTGGGCCCGCTCGTGGCCCTCGCCCAGCGCGGCCAGCGCGGCGTCGGTGGCGGCGAGCACCGCGTCGCCCGTGCGGCGCAGCTCGGTGACGCTGCTCGCGGCGGCCGTCCCGGGCAGGGTCTGCCAGGCCCGCCGGGCCGCGGCCAGGCACTGCGCCACCACCTCGCGCAGCCCGTACCCGGCCTCGGCGCAGTGCTCGCCGAGCTTGCGCAGGCGCTCCAGCTCCTCGCGGCGCGGCAGCCGCCCGGTGCGGGAGACGTCGGCGAGCAGGACGAGGTAGACCTCGGCCAGCTCGCCGGGTATGTCGTAGTCGATCTCCTCGATCACCGTGCTCTGCCCGCCCCCGTACGGCCTGGTGTTTCGGCGCTGAATTTATCAGGGGCGCTCCGGCCGGGGGCGGGCGCGGCGGCCTTCGCTACCGGTCGCGGAAGTGCAGGACGAAGCGCGCGCTGCTGCCGTCGATCCGCCGCCGCACGTACAGCGCCGGGGCGCCGTCCGGGGTGCAGCTGACGCCCTCGCGCACCAGCAGCGCGGTGCCCGGCGGGACGCCCAGCAGCTCGGCGTCCGCGAGGTCCGCGCCGACGGCGCCGAAGGCCCGCCAGTCGTACTCCAGCTCCACCCCGGCGGCCCGCGCCAGGTCCGGCACCAGGTTCCCGGAGCGGCCCGGCCGGACCAGCTCGGCGGGCAGCGGGCCGAACGGCACCCAGTAGCTGCACGCCGCCCGGGCCCGCCCGCCCAGCCGGATCACCGAGTCCACCCGGGACAGCTCCGCCGGGCTGCGGCCCAGCTGCCGGGCCGCCTCCGCGTCCTGCGGCGAGCCCGTGACGGGCGGAGCGGCCACCACGAACTCGCCGTCGGTGCGCTCCTCGTTCGGCAGTGCGGTGGGCACGCTGCCGAGGTCGAAGCGCTGGCTGCGCGGGTCCACGGCGATCGACACCCGGACGGCCGGCGGGCGGACGAAGGTGCCCACGCCCCGGCGGATCTCCACCACGGCGGCCCGCTCCAGCTCCGCCACCGCCTGCCGCACGGTCAGCCGGTTCACGCCGAACTCGGCGCTCAGCTCGGACTCGCTGGGCAGCCGGGTGCCGGCCGGGTAGGCGCCGGCGTCGACGCGCTCCTGGATCCGGCGGGCCAGGCGGCGGTACACCGGGGTGTTCGGGGAGCTCGGGGGGTTCGTCGCCACGGGCCCGATCCTACGGAGCCCGCCCGCGCCCCCGGGGTCGGTCCGCGCCGCCGGGCCCGCGTCCCCGGGGTCGGTCCGCGCCGCCGGGCCAGCTTCCCCGGGGTCGGTCCGCGCCGCCGGGCCAGCTTCCCCGGGGTCGGTCCGCGCCGCCGGGCCCGCGTCCCCGGGGTTGGTCCGCGCCGCCGGGCCCGCGTCCCCGGGGTTGGTCCGCGCCGCCGGGCCAGCTTCCACCGCCCGGGTCGCCGTGGCCCGCCGAGGGGAGTGGGATGGAGGGATGCACCGATCGAGGCTTGCCCGGCGACCCCGGAACGGGTTACACATCTAGACGTCTAGATGTCTCCGCTCCGGATCTTCCCCGTCCCGTCCCGGGTGCGGCTCCACCGAAAGGCCTCCCGCATGTCCCTGGTCAACTTCCGTGACGCCGCCGTCCTCGGCGACCCCGAGGGCCGACGGGTCCGTCCCGGTGTGCTGTACCGCTCCGCCCAGCCGTTCCCGGCCGCCGACGAGGCCACCGTCGCCCAACTGCGCGGCTGCGACATCCGCACCATCGTGGACCTGCGGGACCCGCGCGAGACCGACCCCGAGGACTGGGCCGCCGCCGAGGCCGCCGGGATATCCGTCGTCGCCGCCCCGGTGAACCCCGCCACCGACGCCCTCACCGCGCGGATGAGCACCATGGCCACGGCCGCCGACCTGGGCGACTTCTACGTCCTGCTGGCCGAGTCCGCGCCCGAGGCGGTGGCCGCCGCCGTCGACGCCACCGTCCGTCCCGGCGCCGTCCTGCTGCACTGCGCCGCCGGCAAGGACCGCACCGGCCTGCTGACCGCCCTCCTGCTGGACCTCCTCGACGTCCCCGCCGAGCACATCGTCGCCGACTACACCCGCACCGCCGACGCCCTCCCGCAGATCTTCGCCGGCCTCGCCGAACGCCACCGCACCGCCCTCAACGACCGCACCACCTCCCGCGTCACCGACTCCCGGGGCCACAACCTCACGATCCCCGCGCCCCTCCTGGAGGCCCCGGCCGAGGCCATGTCCGTCTTCCTCGACCGCGTCCGCGCCCACCACGGCGGCGCGGCCTCCTTCCTCCCCGGCTGCGGCGTCCCGGCCGCCACCCTCGGCGCCTTCCGCGCCAAGGCCGCCGCGGCCTGAGGCGGGTCGCACGGCCCGAGCCGGGCGTCTCGGGTCCACGGTCCCAGGAGGCCACGGTCCGAGGAAGCCGGGGTCCGAGGAGGCCGGGGTCCGAGGAGGCCGCGGCCCCGCCCGGTAATCCCGTTGCGCCGGACGGGCCCGCGCTGGCAGCGTGCCGGGGGAGTGCCGGGGGGCGAAGAGCGTGCCGGGGGCGGAGGGGACACCGGGGGCGAAGGGGGTGCCGCGAGATGACCGCACTGCGCGAGATCCGCGCCGACCACGACGCGCGGACGATCGTGGTCTACCAGGCGTACCCGCCGGCCGTCGCCGACGCGGCGCTGGCGGCGGGCCGGTTCACGGCGCCCTTCGGCTTCCACCGGATGACGTGGATCAAGCCCTCGTTCCGCTGGCTGATGCACCGCAGCAACTGGGCGCAGAAGGCCGGGCAGACCAGGGTGCTGGCGGTCCGGATCACCCGGGAGGGCTGGGAGGAGGCGCTCGCCCGCGCTGTCCTGACCACCGCGCACCCGGACGAGGTGGCCCGCGCCGAGGTCCACGTGCAGTGGGACCCGGAGCGGTCGCTGCGCGGGGCGGCGCTGAACCACTACAGCATCCAGGTGGGCATCGGCCGCTCGCTGATCCGCAGCTACGCCGAGGAGTGGGTCGTCGGACTCACCGACCTCACCCCGCAGGTGCGGCGGATCGCCGCGCTGGTCCGCGACGGGCAGCCGGCGAAGGCGCAGCGGCTGCTGCCGCCCGAGCGCCCGTACCGGCTGCCCGCCGCGACCGCGCGGCGCCTCGGCCTGGGGTAGCCCAGGGCCTCACACGTCCCGGCGCCGCACCACGAGCAGCGTCGCCACCAGCGCGGCCAGGCCCCACAGCCCCATGGTGATCCACGAGTCGAGCACGCTCGGCGCGTACTTCCCCATCGTGGTCGTGGAGTGCGGGGTGATGGTGAGCCGCTGCACGGTGGCCAGGGGCAGGTGGGTGCCGATCTCCTTCAGCCACCGGTAGCGGTCCCCGCCGAACATCATCGGCAGGATGAACATCAGCATCACCAGCGAGACGATCGAGGCGGTGGCGTGCCGCAGCAGCGCGCCCAGCGCCATGCCGATCAGCGCGCAGACCGGCACGATCGCCGCGTAGCCGAGCACGGCCCGCAGGCAGCCCTCGTCGGCGAGGGAGAGCCCGACGTGCCGGGAGGCCAGCATCGCGTTGACGGTGAAGAAGGAGACCGCCGACACCACGAGCCCGGCGAGCGCGGTGATCCCGCCGATCAGCAGCACCTTGGCCGCGATCACGCCCCGGCGGTCCGGCACGGCGGCGAAGGTGGTGCGGACCAGTCCGGTGGTGTACTCGCCGAACACGGTGATCGCCCCGAGGCTGCCGGCCGCGACCGCCATCAGGTCGCCCGCGATGCTGCCGAGGCCGTGGAACAGCGGGTCGTAGGTGTACGGCGACTGGCCGGGCATCCGCGGCGGCGGGTGGTCGATGTACGGCAGGTCGGTGTGGACGGCGTTCACGTTGACCGCGATCGCCACCAGCGAGGCCAGCGCCAGCACCCAGTAGGTGGAGCGCAGCGAGCGCAGTTTGATCCACTCGGCGGCGAGCAGGTCGAGGAACCGGGGTGCGGGTTCGACGGTGGAACCCAGGGTCGCGGTGTTCATCGGGCCTCTCCAGCCGGGTACTCGACACTGTCGGCGGTCAGGGACATGAACGCCGACTCCAGCGACGACGTCCGGGCGGCCAGTTCGTGCAGCACCACGCCGTGGCGCAGCGCGAGTTCGCTGATCCGCGCGGCCGGCATCCCCGTGACGATCCCGAGGTGCGGCTCCGCCAGCCGCACCTCGGCACCCTCGGCGCGCAGGGCCTCGGCCAGCGCGGAGAGTTCGGGCGCCCGGACGGCCACCGAGGAGACCGCGTTGCGGGCCGAGAACTCGGCGAGGCTCTCGTCCGCGATCAGCCGCCCGCGCCCGATCACCACCAGCCGGTCCGCGGTGTGCTCCATCTCCGCCATCATGTGGCTGGAGACGAACACCGTGCGGCCCTCGTCCGCGAGCCGCCGGAACAGCCCGCGCACCCAGAGCACGCCCTCCGGGTCCAGCCCGTTCAGCGGCTCGTCGAACAGCAGCACCGGCGGGTCGCCGAGCAGCGCGCCGGCGATGCCCAGACGCTGCTTCATGCCCAGCGAGTAGCCGCCGATCCGCCGCCCGGCCGCCTTGCCGAGGCCGACCTCCGCCAGCACCTCGTCCACCCGCCCGAGCGGGATGCGGTTGCTGCGGGCCAGCGCCGACAGGTGGGCCCGGGCGCTGCGCCCGCCGTGCACGTCGCCCGCGTCCAGCAGCGCGCCGACGTGCCGCAGTCCGCGCGGCCGGCCGGCGAAGGGCACGCCGGCCACGGTGGCGGTGCCCGCGGTGGGGGTGTTGAGGCCCAGGATCATCCGCAGCGTGGTGGACTTGCCCGCGCCGTTGGGCCCGAGGAAGCCGGTCACGGTGCCCGGCCGGACGGTGAAGGTCAGTTGGTCGACGGCCGTGGTGGCGCCGTACCGCTTGGTCAGTCGCTCGATCTCGATCACGGGGACAACGCTGCCGGTCGGCCCCCGTCCCGGGCATCGGGCCGCGGGCCACAACCGCGGGTCGCCGTACTGGCCCCGGGGATTACGCCCCCGGGCCAATGCGCCGCCGGCCGGGCCGCCGATACCATCGCGCCATGATCACCGAACCTCGTCCGCCGCTGCTCAGGCGCCTGCCCGCGGGCGTGTGGGTGGCGGCGCTGTGGACGGCCCTGGTGGGGTTCCGGTTCCTCACCCGCGAGGACGAGCTGCGCCACCTGTTGAAGTACCACGGCAACCCCGAGGACATGCCGATGGTGGTCACCGCGGTGGTCACCACCCTGGTCGCGGCGCTGCTGGTCCGCTTGCCGCTGCTCGCCGTCGTGGTGGCGCTCGGGGGCGGGATGTTCGCGCTCGGGATGTGGGGCGTCCCGGAGGCGGCGCCGCTCCAGTTCCTGATCGCCGACGCGGTGGTCGGCTACTGCGCGGCCACCCGCTCCCGCCGGGTCTCGCTCACCGCCCTGGCGCTGCCGCTCGCCACCCTCGCCGGGCTGCTGATCTGGGGCGCCGTCAACGACTACCCCGTCAACCCGCTCGCCTACGGGGGCTTCGCCGCCACCGTGCTGATCGCCTGGCTGATCGGCAACACCGTGCACCAGGGCCGCGTCCACACCGAGGCGCTGCGCGGCCGGGCCTCCGAGCAGGCCATCACCGCCGAACGGCTGAGGATCGCCCGCGAGCTGCACGACATGGTCGCCCACAGCATCGGCATCATCGCGATCCAGGCCGGCATGGGCAGCCGGGTCATGGACACCCAGCCCGCCGAGACCCGCAAGGCGCTGGAGGCGATCGAGGCCACCAGCCGGGAGACCCTGGCCGGCCTGCGCCGGATGCTCGGCGCGCTGCGGCAGAGCGAGGGCGAGTCCGCCCCGCTCGAAGTGGCGCCCGGGCTGGGCGAGTTGGACCGGCTGGTGGAGAAGGCGGCGGGCGCCGGGGTGCGGGTGGCGCTCACCCGGCACGGTACGGTCGGTCCGCTGCAGCCCGAGGTCGACCTCGCCGCCTACCGGATCGTCCAGGAAGCGGTCACCAACGTGGTCAAGCACTCCGGCACCCGGGACTGCCACGTCACCGTCGCGTACGGTCCGCGGGAACTCGCCGTCACGGTGGTCGACCTGGGCGCCGGAGCGGCGGTTGGCGCTCCCGGCACCGGCTACGGGCTGGCCGGCATGCGCGAGCGGGTCGCCCTGCTGCACGGCGAGTTCAGCGCGGGCCCGCGCCCCGAGGGCGGCTTCCTGGTCGCCGCCCGACTGCCGCTCCCCGAGGAGCCCCCCGGCGAGACCCCCGCCGGGACCCCTGTCGAGCCCGCCGTCGAGCCCGCCGTCGGGACCCCTGTCGAGCCCGCCGCCAGGACCGCCGTCGAGACCCCCGTGGAGGTGGGACCGTGATCCGCGTCGTCCTGGTCGACGACCAGCCGCTCATCCGCACCGGCCTGCGCGTGCTGATCGCCGACGCCCCCGACCTGGAGGTGGTCGGCGAGGCCGGCGACGGCGCCGAGGCCGTCGAGCTGGTCGCCCGGCTGCGCCCCGACGTCGCCGTGATGGACATCCGGATGCCCGGTACGGACGGCATCGAGGCGACCCGCCGGATCACCGCCGACCCGGACCTGCCCACCCACGTCCTCGTCCTCACCACCTTCGACGACGACGACTACGTCTACGGCGCGCTGCGGGCCGGGGCCAGCGGCTTCCTGGTCAAGGACCTCGCCCTGGAGACCATCCTGGACGGCATCCGGGTGGTCGCCGCCGGGGACGCCCTGCTCGCCCCCGGCATCACCCGCCGGCTGATCGGCGAGTTCGCCGCCCGCCCGGACGCGGAGGCCGCCGCGGCCCGGCCCCGCCGACCCGTCGCCGAGGCCGTCACCGAGCGCGAGCGCGAGGTGCTCGTCCTGGTCGGCCGGGGCCTGTCCAACGCCGAGATCGCCGCGGAGCTCACCATCAGCGTGGCCACCGCCAAGGCCCACGTCGCCCGGCTGTTCACCAAACTCGACGCCCGCGACCGGGTCCACCTGGTCATCCAGGCCTACGAGTTCGGGCTGGTCGCCCCGTAGTCCCGCAGCCCCGCGACCCCGTGGCCCCGTGGCCCCGTGGCCCCGTAGTCCCGCAGCCCCGCGACCCCGCAGCCCCGGCACGCGGAAGTGCGCCGGAGCGGGCCCGCACGGCCCGCTCCGGCGCTGGGCGAGGCCCCACCCCCGCCCGGTCGTCAGTGCACGATCGCGTGCGAGACCTGGCAGCCGTTGACCCCGTTCGACCAGGTGCCCTGCATCGCGAAGGAACCCGTCGCGAAGCTCACGTTCTGCGCGCCGCCCGTCCCGCCGACGCCGTTCCAGGAGCACTTGTCGGCGTTCTCGTACCCGGTCGAGTCGGTCCAGCCGCCCGCCGGGTTCTGGTCGGTGATGGTCTCCGAGTACTCGTGGCCGTACACGATGGTCACGCCGTCCAGGGTGCCCGCGCTGCCGCTGTTGACGTAGTTCTGGCCGCAGGAGCTGCCCATGTCGGTCACGTACGGGTCGTTGGTGAACGCCACGTCACCGTAGGGGGAGGAGGCGGCGCCACCGCTCAGGGTGGTGTCGCCGTTCCAGTCGTGCCAGGCGCAGAAGCCTCCGTTCGGGGTGTTGAAGCCGTCCGGGTGGGTGCCGGTCGGCGACAGCACCACGTACTGCACGTTGCGGTTGGAGGCGGCGGTGGTGTTGCCGAAGTGGCCGGCGGCCTTGACCGCCTCGGCGGCCAGCTGGTGGCCGGTGGCCTGGCCGGGGGCGGCGGCGGACTCGTCGACCCAGACGCCGGCCAGCGCGCCGCCGGTCGGGTAGCCGACGTGCGCGGAGCCGGACGGGCAGCTGGTCGCGCCCGCGGCGACGCCCTCGCAGTACTGCGTCATGACGCCGGACCAGGTCTCGCTGTTGGTGCCGAGGCCCTTGAACAGCTGCTGCGCCCGGACGGCCTCGCCCTTCGGGTCGCCGGTCAGGGTGGTGTAGCCGCTGGAGTTGGTGCCCTGGGTGCCCCACTGGGTGCCCCAGAAGACCAGGTAGACCTTCGGCGCGCCGGTGGTGACGCCGATGCCGTCGACACCGCCGCCGTAGCTCAGGTTGTTGCTCGCCGGCTTGGCCGCGTTCCCGGCCTCCTTGGTCGGGTGCGCGCCGTGCCGGTAGGGGTGGGGCTGTCCGGCGAACTCGCCGGCCGGCCGGTTGTCCTGGGCGGCCTGGGCCGCCGGGGCGGCGGCGAAGCCGGCGGCGGCCAGCGCCAGGGCGCTGAGCCCGGTCAGGGCCCGCAGCCGCATCCGGCGGGAGGTGGGGGAGATGCCCATCGTGAGGGTTCCTCTCTGGTGCCGGGCGCGCCCGGGTACGGCGCGGCGGCACTGTGGGGGACAAATGGGGGCGGCGGCAGCGCGGAGGTGCCGACGGTTCGCCATGAACCGTCGGTGGTGCGGGGGTCGGGAGCCGGTTACCGCCGACGGCCGGAAGCAAAGCACCGCCGCCGAAACCGGGTCAACGACGGAGAAGGTAAGACCCGCCCCAAGGAAGGCCCCCACGGACGTAGCGAACGTCAAAAGCCCCCAGCGGACGGCCGGTCGATGCGCGTAGCACAGCCGAATGCCAACAGTTGAGAGCCGTTCTTACACCGTATGCGCGCGCCGGGCAGCTGCCGAGCGGACGTCAGCGGACGTCAGGGGCCGTCGACCTCGCCGATCCGCATGATCCGGCCGTGGGAGTCCAGCACCACGTCGTAGGCGTTGCCGTGGCAGCCGTACGGGTCGGCCGGCTCGCGCTCGGCCAGGCAGTCGTCGATGTGGGCGATCAGCTCGCCGAGGGGGACGGTCCGGGCCGGGTCGTCGTGCGGGCCGTCGACCAGGGTCGCGGCCACGCCGGCGCCCGCGAAGCCGTAGTGGACGGGGCTGCCGGCGGGCTCGTAGCGGGCGGAGCCGCAGCTGAACCGGGCGGACCGGGCCGTGAGTTCGGCCGGACCGGCGGCGACGACGAGGAAGATCTCGTGACCGGGGCGCGCGGTGGGGGTGGCGCATCCGGGGCCGGCCGAGGGCCCGGCGGGAGGCCCGGCGAAGGGCTCCACGGAAGGCTCGACGGAGGCGGAGGCGGAAGCCGCGGCGGAAACGGACGCTTCGGCGGTGGCGGCGGGCACGGAGGGGTCGTCCGCGGCGGAGTAGAACTCCTCGTCCTCCTCGTAGAAGAGGTCGTCGTCCTCCTCCAGCAGGTCGTCCGGGCCCTCGTCGGCCAGGGCGGCGGCCGAGGCCTCGGCCACCGTGGAGCCGGAGTCGGCGGGGGTGCAGCCGGTGAGGGCGGTGGCGGCGCCGCAGGCCAGCAAGGCGGCGGCGAGAAGCGTGCGGGGCGTGGCCATGGCACCAGTCTCCCCGGGAGGCGGCGGTGGTCGGTACCCGCTTGACACGACCGGGGCCCGGCCCGCGGTTCCCGTCGAGGCCGTCCGCCGGTTCCCTCCCCCGCCGGACGTGCGGATCCGGCGGGGGAGGGGGGCTGTTGAGCGGCGGTCAGGCCGCCACCGGCCGGCCGGCCTCGTAGGCCTCGCGCACCCGGGCCTGCGCCCGCTCGCCCGCCGCCAGGTGGTCGAGGCCGAGCAGCGCCGCGCCGAGCACCGGCGGGGCGACGACGACGCGCGGCTCGGCCAGCGGCGCGGCCGCGGCGAGCCGGGCGGTCAGGTTGTCCAGCAGCAGCGGGTGGCGGGAGGCGAGCACGCCGCCGCCCAGGACCACCGGGGTCGGGGTGTCCAGCAGGTCCAGGCGTCGGAGGGCGACCACCGCGAGCCGGACGATCTCGTCGGCCTGGCGGTCGATCAGCTCCAGCGCCACCGGGTCGCCCTCGGCCCCGACGGCGAACAGCACCCGGGCGATCTCGTGCAGCCGGTCGTTCGACAGGTGCCCGAGGTGGACGGCCTCGGCGACGGCTCCGGCGCTGGGCAGGCCGAAGTGCTCGGCGATGGCCCGGGCGAGCCCGGTCGGGCCGCCGCGTCCGTCCTCCGCGCGGACGGCGTGCCACATGCTGGCGACGGCCAGCCCGGAGCCGCCGCCCCAGTCGCCGGTGAGCTCGCCGAGGGCGGGGAAGCGGGCGGTGCGGCCGTCCGGCAGCAGGCCGACGCAGTTGATCCCGGCGCCGCAGACCACCGCGACGCCGCGCGGGCCGTCGGTGCCGGCCCGCAGCAGGCCGAAGGTGTCGTTGACGACGGTGTTGCCGGCCCCCCAGGGGTGGGACTCCAGCGCCACCCGCAGGGCCTCCTCCTCGACCGGCAGGTCGGCGTTGGCCAGGCAGGCGCTGACGTGGCTGGTGAGTACGCCGTTCCAGGACGGGTGCCCGGCCTCGGCGGCGGCCTGCTCGACCAGCGGGGCGAGGCCGGCGACCGCGGCCGCGCCGCCGATCCTCTGCGGCGCGAAGCCGCCGCCGCGGGCGGTGCCGAGGATGCTGCCGTCGGTGCCGATCAGGGCGACGTCGGTCTTGGAGTTCCCCGCGTCGATGGCGAGGACGCCGGGCAGGAGTGGTTCGGGCTGGTGGGTCATCAGGTCCCCGCGGCTCGTACGTGGCCCGGGCCGTGGTCGTCGGCCGGGTGCCCGGCCGTGGTCCCGGCCGGGGTGCCCGGCCGAAAGGTCCCCGGCCGGGGGTGGACGGTCTCCTCGCGGAGCCCGCCCGGCGACCTCCTCCGGTCGCCGGGCGGGCGCGTCGCGGGCCGGATCAGGCCCAGGCGAGGTGCTCGCGGTTGTGGGCGAGCAGCCGGTCCGTGAGCTGGTCGGCGAGCTCGATCTGGCCGACCAGCGGGTGGGCGAGCAGGGCGTCGAAGACCCGGTCGCGGCCGCCGTGCAGGGCGGCGTCGAGGGCGAGGTGCTCGTACGAGGTGACGGCGGCGATCAGGCCGGCGTACAGCGGCTCGACGGGCCGCTGCGGCAGCGGGCGCACGCCCCGCGCGTCCACCTCGGCCGGCACCTCGATGACGGCGTCGTCCGGCAGGAAGGGCAGCACGCCGTCGTTGCGGGTGTTCACCACCTGTACGGACGTTCCGCCGCCGGTGCCGAGCAGGGCGGCGATCAGCTGGACGGCCGCCTCCGAGTAGAAGGCGCCGCCGCGCTTGCCGAGCAGCTCGGGCTTGGTGTCCAGGTTCGGGTCGGCGTACAGCTCCAGCAGCTGCCGCTCGATCTCGGCCACCTGGGCGGCCCGCGAGCCCTGCTCCTTCAGTTCCGCCACCACCGCGTCGTGCTGGTAGAAGTACCGCAGGTAGTAGGACGGCACCACGCCGAGGCGCTCGATGACGGCCTGCGGCAGGTGGAGGTCCTCGGCGATCTCCTTGCCGTGCGAGGACAGCAGCTCGGGGAGCACCTCGCGCCCGGTCGCGGCGCCCGGGGCGTCGAGCAGGGTCACCCCGCGCTCCCAGCTCAGGTGGTTGAGCCCGACGTGGTCGAGCCGGACCCGCTCCGGGTCCACGCCCAGGTGTCCGGCGAACTTGCGCTGGAAGCCGATCGCGACGTTGCACAGCCCGACGGCCTTGTGGCCGGCTTCCTGCAGGGCCCGGGTGACGATGCCGACCGGGTTGGTGAAGTCCACGATCCAGGCGTCCGGGTTGGTCCGGCGCACCTGTTCGGCGATGTCCAGCACCACCGGGACGGTGCGCAGCGCCTTGGCGAGGCCGCCGGCGCCGGTGGTCTCCTGGCCGACGCAGCCGCACT
The DNA here is from genome assembly GCF_042885555.1 of Kitasatospora sp. NPDC058048. Taxonomy (NCBI): domain Bacteria; kingdom Bacillati; phylum Actinomycetota; class Actinomycetes; order Kitasatosporales; family Streptomycetaceae; genus Kitasatospora; species Kitasatospora sp. NPDC058048. The sequence continues at coordinate 108,216 of NZ_JBHVRT010000003.1, forward strand.
CCAGCGGCCAGGTCTCGTCCCGGTCGCGCGCCGCCTGCCCGCCGACGCGCAGCTGGAGCAGGACGGCGTCGGCGTCCGCGACGCCCGCCACCAGGTCGGTGGTCACCGTGACGACCGCGGCGTGGCCCTGCCGGGCGAAGATCCGCCGGGCGAGGCCGCTGATCAGCTCCAGGCGTTCGGCGGCCGGGTCGATCAGCACCAGTTCGCCGATCGGCAGGGTGTCGCGCAGCCGGGCGAAGCCGTCGATCAGCTCCGGGGTGTACGTCGAACCGCCGCCGACGATTGCCAACTTCAGTGCGGACATCAGCCCTTGACCCCTGTCAGTGTCACGCCTTCGATGAAGGCCTTCTGAGCGAAGAAGAAGAGGACGATCACCGGGGCCATCACCAGCAGGGTGGCGGCCATGGTGAGGTTCCAGTTGGTGTGGTGGGCGGCCTTGAAGGACTCCAGTCCGTAACTGAGCGTCCAGGCGTCGTGGTTGTTGCTGGCGTAGATCTGCGGGCCGAAGTAGTCGTTCCAGCAGTAGAAGAACTGGAACAGCGCGACCGCCGCGATGGCCGGCTTGGCCATCGGCAGGACCACCCGCAGCAGGGTGCGCAGGTCTCCGCAGCCGTCGATCCGGGCGGCCTCGATGTACTCCTTGGGGATGGTCATCAGGAACTGGCGCAGCAGGAAGATGGAGAACGCGTCGCCGAAGGCCATCGGGATGATCAGCGGCCAGAGCGAGCTGCCCAGGCCCATCTGCTTGGTCCAGAACAGGTACATCGGGATGACGGTGACCTGCGGCGGCAGCATCATCATCGCGATGACGGCCATCAGGGCCAGGTTGCGGCCGCGGAAGCGGAACTTGGCGAGCGCGTAGGCCACCGGGAGGCTGGAGACCACGGTCAGCAGGGTGCCGAGCCCGGCGTACAGCAGGGTGTTGCGCCACCAGCTGAGGAAGCCGGGGACGGCCCAGACCTTGCCGAAGTTGCCCCATTCCCAGCTGGTCGGCCAGTAGTCGGTGGTGAGCGCCTGCCGGTCCGACATCACCGAGGTGAGGAGGACGAAGACGAAGGGCAGCAGGAAGAACAGCGCGGCGGCGATGGCCAGCGCGTGCACGGCCACCCAGTGGAGCACCGCGCGGCGCCGGGCGGCCCGGGCGGCGGGGCTGCCGGACCGGGGGGACCGGGAGCGGCGGGAGGGGCCGGTCGCGGCCGGCGCCTCGGTGAGTGTGGTGCCAAGAGTCATGATCGGGTCCTCACGGGCCGCTAGTCGTCGCTCGCCATGAAGCCGGACCGGCGGCGGAGCAGGATCGAGGTGACGGCCATTGAGATGGCGAACAGCACCACGGCGACGACGCAGGCCGCGCCGTAGTTGAAGCTCTGGAAGCCGAGCTTGTAGACCATCTGCGGCAGGGTCCAGGTGGAGCCGCCCGGGTAGCCGGGCTCGAAGGGCTGGCCGGAGCCGCCCGCGATGCCGCTGGCGACCTTCCCGGCGACGATCGCCTGGGTGTAGTACTGCATGGTCTGGATCACCCCGGTGACCACCGCGAACATGATGATCGGCGAGATATTCGGCAGGGTGACGTACCGGAACCGCTGGAACGGGCCGGCGCCGTCCAGTTCGGCCGCCTCGTACTGGTCCCGGGGGACGTCCAGCAGCGCGGCCATGAAGATGACCATCAGGTCGCCGACGCCCCACATGGCGAGCAGGGTGAGCGCGGGCTTGGACCAGTCCTCGGAGGCGAACCAGCCGGGCTGCGGCAGGCCGAGCTCGCCGAGCAGGTGGTTGACCGGGCCGGTGCCGGGGTTGAACAGGAAGGCGAAGGCGACCGTGGCGGCCACCGGCGGGGCCAGGTACGGCAGGTAGAAGGCGGTGCGGAAGAAGCCGGCGCCGGTCTTGACCTTGGTGATGAGCATCCCGATGCCCAGGCCGAAGGCGACCCGGAGGCTCACCATGACGACGACCAGCCACAGGGTGTTGCGCAGGCCCTGCCAGAAGCTCGGCAGCTCGTTGAAGACGTAGTTCCAGTTCTTCAGGCCGCTGAAGGTCGGGCTGCCGAAGCCGTTGTAGGAGGTGAAGGAGAAGTAGACGGTGGAGATCAGCGGGTAGGCGAAGAAGACGCCGAAGCCGATCAGCCAGGGGGAGAGGAAGGCGAGGGTGCGGGCCGCCTCCCGGCGGCGCTTGCGACGCAGCAGGTGCTGCGTGCCGGGCGCCGCCGGGCCGGTCGGTCCCGCGTCGGCCTCGTCGTTCCCCTTGCGGGTGCCGAACGCGAGTGACATGGGAGCTCCGTGGACCGTTCCCGGGCTACTTGGCCTGGGCGATGTCGGTGTCGATCTGCTTGGCCGTGGCGGCCAGGCCCGCCTGGAGGTCGGTCTGCTTGCCGGACTCGTAGTCGTAGCCGAGGTTCTGCAGGGTGGTGATGTAGCTGCCGCCGTTGACGGCCGGCGGGGTGGTGCCGGAGTGGGAGTTCTTGGCGACGTTCAGGAAGGTCTTGAAGTTGTCGTCGCTCACCAGCTTCGGCGAGTCGAGCGCCTCGAAGGTGCTCGGCACGTTGTGGATCGCGTTGGCGAAGCCGACCACCGCGTCGGTGTCCGTGGTCAGGTACTTGACGAACTCCCAGGCGGCGGCCTGCTTCTTGCTGGTGCTGGCGATGCCGACGATGGTGCCGGTCTGGTAGCCGCGGCCGTAGGTGTCGGCCTGGTCGTCCGGGACGGGGAAGGCGGCGGTGGCCCACTCGAAGTCGGGCTTGTCCTTGGCGAGCGAGGCGGTGCGCCACTCGCCGTCGAGGATCATCGCGAGCTGGCCGGTGTGGAAGGGGTTCTTGGCGCTGAACTCCTCGCCGAAGGTCGCGCGGTACTTCTCCAGCTTGGTGTAGCCGCCGAGCTGGTCGACCAGGCCCTTCTGCCACTTGAGCATCGCGGCGACCTTCGGGTCGCCGGCGATGTCCGACTTGCCGTCGGCGCCGAAGTAGGTGGGGCCGTACTGGCCGAGGTAGTGCTCGGTGGTGGACTCGTAGCCGTGGTACAGCGGCATGAAGCCGAGCTGCTTGTACGAGTCGCCGTCGGGGACGGTCAGCTTGGCCACGTCCTCGGCGAACTCGCTGAAGGTCTTCGGCGGGTTGGCGATGCCGGCGTCGGCGAAGGCCTTCTTGTTGTAGTACAGGCCGTACGCGTCGCCGAGCAGCGGCAGCGAGCACTGGTTGCCCTGGAACTGGGTGTAGTTGAGCATCGTGGCCGGGAAGGTCTTGGCCGGGTCGATGCCGCTTTTCTGGAGCATCGGCTTGAGGTCGACGAAGGCCTTGGTCGAGCAGAACATGCCGACGTTGTTGGTGGTGAAGGAGGAGACCACGTCCGGCGCGTCGGCGCCGCCGGCCCGCAGGGCCTGGTTGACCTTGTCGTCCGCGAGGCTGTCCACGGCCTTGACGTGGATGGTGGGGTGGGTCTTCTCGAAGGCGGCGATGTTGTCGTTGATCGCCTTGATCTCGTTGTCCTGGCTCCAGCCGTGCCAGAAGGTGATGGTGACGTCCTTGCCGCCGGCCGATTCGTCGGAGCCGCCCGTGTCGCTGGAACCGGTGCAGGCGGAGGCGAGCAGCGCCAGGACGGCGCTGCCGGCGACGGCGGCGACGGTGCGGCGGCCTCTGCGGGAGGTGGTGGCGTGCACTTCGGGATCCTCCTGGGGGTGCGCGGGCAGGCCTCGTTGCCTCGGTTCCCGCGTTCGGGGGTTGGGGAGAGGTGGGTGCAGGTGGCGAGGTGACAGGGGGAGCGTCAGTGGGTGGAGAAGACCGCCTCGCGGGCGTCGGACAGGGCACGTTGCAGGGCGCCGAGCAGGACCGGTGAGCCGGACAGGGCACTGCTGCGGACCTCCGGCCGGGCGATGGAGATCCGTGCCAGTTCGTCCTCGACGAGAGCGCGCAGCCGCTCGCCGCCGGCGCTCGGCACCACGCCGGAGAGGACCACCAGTTGGGGGTCGACGACGGCGACGATCACCGCCAGCCCGACGGCGAGCCGCCCGGCCAGCTCGGCGAGGAAGGCGTCGCCGGCGCCCGGGAGGGCCAGCGCCTTGGCGATGGACTCCTGCGCGGTGGCCGCGCCGAGCCCGTGCTCACGGGCCAGGGCCCGGACGGCGGGAGTGCCGACCAGGGCCTGGAACCCGCCGAACTTGCGGCGGCGGGCGTCCCATTCGACCGGCGAGTCGGGCAGCGGCATGTAGCCGACCTCCCCGGCGCCGCCGGTGAAGCCGCGGTGCAGCCGCCCGGCGATCACGATCGCCGCGCCGACCCCCGCCCCGGCCCAGAGCAGGACGAAGTCCTCGAAACCGGCCGCGGCGCCCGAGGAGCGCTCGGCGACGGCGGCCAGGTTCACGTCGTTCTCGATCGACACCGGCGCGCCGATCGCCTCGGTCAGCTCCTCGACGAGTCTCGGCGAGTGCCAGCCCGGCAGGTGGGAGGCGTAGCGCAGCTTGCCGGTGACCGGGTCGGGGGCGCCGCCGACGCCGATCGCGGCGGTGCGCAGGACGCCCTCGGGCAGGCCGGCGGCCCGGACGGCCTCGGCCACCGCGGTGGCGACGGCCGGGACGGTCCCGGCGGCCGGGACGCCCTTGGTGGGCACGGTGTGCTCGGCCAGCGTGGTGCCGGTGATGTCGGCGACGGCGACCCGGATCTCGCTGTTGGTGACGTCCAGTCCGGCGACGTACCCGGCGGCCGGATTCACCTGGTACAGCCGGGCGTTGGGGCCGGGGCCGCCCGCCGTGGTGCCGACCGGCAGGACCAGCCCGGCCGCCTCAAGCCGGGCCAGCAGCTGGGAGGCGGTGGGCTTGGACAGCCCGGTGAGGGAGCCGATCTGGGTGCGCGAGAGCGGCCCGTTCTCCAGCAGGAGTTCGAGGGCGGCACGGTCGTTGATGGCGCGCAGCAGGCTGGGGGTGCCGGCGAGGGGGGCCCTGGCGGTGTTCTTGGTCATGCCCGGAATCCTCCCCTTTCGGCTGGTCGGGACGGTCCGCGGGTGTCCCCGGAGCGGGGAGCGGGCGGGCTTCGGACGAACTGTTAGGAAACTTTCCAGTCGCTTGGGAAGGACCGTAGGGCCGTGTCGGCGGAGTGTCAATGGTGGGTGGAGCGGAGGATGCCGAAGCGTTACCGGACACGACGCAAGCCCCGCACCCGGCGTACCGGGAGCGGGGCTTGCGTCGTGTCCGTACGGTCGCCGGGCTACGGCTTCGCCGCGTCGTCCGCCCCCTTCGCCGCCGGGATCGGCTCGGTCGCCCGGTAGCGCGGCGAGGCCGGGTCGGCCAGCGCGGACGGCGCGGCCTGCTCGGCGGCCGGCACCGGCGAGGGCGCGATCACCACGCCGGTCGCCCCGGCGGCGGCCGCCGGGACCTCCTCCTTGACCTTGATCCCGGCCCGGTCGAAGGCCGCCTTCAGCCGCTGGCGCAGCGCCCGGGAGACGGCGGCCGCCTTGCCCGGGGCGGTCCGGGCCTCGATCCGCAGCACCACCGAGTCCGAGGCGACCGACTCCACGCCCAGGATCGACACCGGCGCCCAGACCAGCTCGTCGTACGGGGCCTCCTTGGCCATCTCCTCGGCCGTGGCCAGGATCAGGTCCTCGACCCGGAGCAGGTCCTCCTTGTACCCGACCTGCACGTCCACCGAGGCGGTCGCCCAGCCCTGGCTCATATTGGCGATCCGCTTCACCTCGCCGTTGCGGATGTACCAGATCTCGCCGTTCGCCCCGCGCAGCTTGGTGACCCGCAGGCCGACCTCCAGCACGGTGCCGGTGGCCACCCCGGTGTCGATCTCGTCGCCGACGCCGTACTGGTCCTCCATGATCATGAAGACCCCGGAGAGGAAGTCCGTGACCAGGTTGCGGGCGCCGAAACCGATCGCCACACCGGCCACACCGGCGCTCGCCAGCAGCGGTGCCAGATTGACCCCCAGCGCGGACAGCACCATCAGCGCCGCCGTACCCAGGATCGTGAAGGAGGCGACGCTGCGCAGCACCGAGCCGATCGCCTCCGAACGCTGCTGGCGCCGCTCGGTGTTCACCACCCCGGTGTTGGCCAGCAGCCCGCCCAGCCGGCTCTCCTCCTGGTGCTCGGAGGTGCGCGCCATCCGCCCTATCAGCTGGGTGATGAGCTTGCGCACCACGGCCCGCAGCACCAGGGACAGCACGATGATGAAGACGATCCGCAGCCCCGAGGCCAGCCAGCCCTGCCAGTGGGTGTCGAACCAGCTGGCGGCCTGCCGGGTGGTCTCGGAGACCTCCTGCGCGCTGGTCGGGATCCGCAGGTCGAGCTCGGGCAGCTGCGCGGTGGGGCTTGGGGCCGGCGTCGGAGTGGTGAGCGTCGAGGACGCGTCGGACGGACCGGTGGCACCGGAGCTGAACACGTGCAGGCCTTCCTTGCCGGGTGAGTGGCGGGCCCGCACCGCCGAGGAGCGGCCCGCGGACCGTGAGCGTCAGCCTATCCGCCGCCGCATGCCCGCCCGGACCGGCCGGGAACCTCCCACGAGCGTGCCCGCGGGCGTACGGAGCGTCCCGAACGCCCCGTCAACGCCCCCGTACGCTCCCCCCGCACCCGGGCGCCGAGGCCCTCCAGGGCAGTCGGGACACTGCTCCGGACGGCCGAACCCTGCCCCCGGAGGGCCACCCGGCAGGGTCACCGGGGCGCGCCGCACCGCCACCCGGGTGCAACCCGACCTTCCCCCGGGCATACCGGCTATGACAGAGACCACACCCGGAGTTCACGTCAGGTCCGTTACACAGGAGTGGTGGCGCCGTACAAAGGCGTAAGGCGACACTGGGGGAGATCGCGCACGCGTGGCGCGATCCAACCGCTCGTCCCGGCGCGAGCCACGCGCCGCAGGCGTCCAAGGAGGCATCCGTGCCGCATGTCCTGGTCCTCAACGCGTCCTACGAGCCACTCGGCGTCGTATCGATGCGCCGCGCACTCATCCTGGTCCTCAACCACAAGGCGGTCAGCCTGGAGGACTCGGGAGTCACTCTGCACAGCGCCACCAGCGCCCTTCCGGCGCCGTCCGTCGTCCGCCTGACCCGCTTCGTGCGGGTCCCCTTCTGCGGGCCCGTCCCGCTCACCCGCCGGGCGCTGTTCGCCCGCGACCACGGCCGCTGCGTCTACTGCGGGGCCGCCGCCACCAGCGTCGACCACGTCATCCCGCGCAGCCGCGGTGGCCAGCACCGGTGGGACAACGTCGTGGCGGCCTGCCGCCGCTGCAACCACACCAAGGCCGACCGCCACCTCACCGAACTCGGCTGGCGGATGAAACGACCACCCGCGCCGCCCAGCGGCCTGGCCTGGCGCATCATCGGCACCGGGATCAAGGACCCGCGGTGGCGGCCCTACCTGGAGCCCTACGGCGGCGGCGACCAGCTGCGCGCCCCGCAGTGGGGCGAGTACGAGCACCGCGACCATACCGAGCAGCCGGTCCACCCCGTCCCGCTCGGCCGGGCGCACCCCGGCCACCCCGCCCCCGTCCGCCGCGGCGAGCAGCCCGAACCGCTCTCCGCCTGACCCCAGCTCCACAAGGGCCCGCCCGTCACACCGTCGGTACGCGCCTCATGGGCCGCCGAGCCCCCCGCACCGGGGAGCCGGCGGCCCGCCGCGTTCCGGGGCCGCCTCTTCCGAGGCCTCCCCGTCCGAGGCCTCCACCGCCGGGCCCGACCCGGCCGCTACGGCTTGGCGGCTACGGCTTGGCGGCCGCCGGGGGCGCCGCGGGGACGCCCGGCACGCCGCCGGGCTGGACGGGCTGGGCGGGCTGCCCTGCCGGAGGCTGCGGTGCGGCCGGCGGGGTCACGGCGTACAGCTCGACACCCCACAGCGAGTAGCCGTACTTGGTCGCCCGCGCCACGCCCTGCACCCGGACGTACCGGACCCCGGGCGCGTCGAAGCGCACCGTCTCGTCGCCGCCCTTGCCGTTGTCCACCGTCGCGGCGTCCGTCCAGGAGTTCCCGTCCGCCGAGACCTGGATCCGGTACGAGGCGGCGTACGCGGCCTGCCAGTGCAGCACCGCCGCGCCCAGCCGGGTCGCCTGCGGCAGCTCCAGTCGCACCCAGGCGTCGTCCTTGGGCGGCGAGGACCAGCGGGTCTTCGGATCGCCGTCGGTCACCGCCGAGGCCGGGAAGTTCGCCGTCTCGTCGCCCGAGGAGGTGGCCTTCGCGCCGGCCGCCAGGTCCGGACCGCCGGTGGGCGGCACCACGTGCACCTGGAGCACCTGCCGGACGGTGGTGGTGCCGGCCACGAACTGCACCGGCACCCGGTACGTCCCGGACGGCGTCTCCGCGGAGGCGCCCACCAGCAGCGGCACGCCCACCCGGCCGCCGCGCGGCACGGTCACCGGGCCGGCCGGGGTCACGGTCAGGCCCTTCGCGGCGGCCGGCACCTCGGTGCGCAGCTCGCCGGTGGTGCCCTCGGGGCGGCCGGCCTCCACGGTGGCCCGGGTCGTCACCGGCGCGGAGGCGCCGGTGACCACGTCCAGGGCCGGGTCGGAGAGGCTCAGCCGGGCCGCCGGGGCGTCCGAGTACCACGGGATCACCTGGTTGACCACCGGCGGGTCGCCGCCGGGCTTCCAGGTCAGCCGGAACGCGTCGGCCGGCTGCCCGCCGGCCGGCAGCTCGTTGTAGCCGGGCTGCACGGTGCCGATGTCGGCCCAGGTGCCGTCGGCCCGGCGCACCGCGACGGTGGCGGTGGCGCGCACCGCCGGGTCGGTCAGCACGGTGAGCCGGTCCAGCGGGCGGGCCGCGCCCAGCTCGACGACCAGCGGCTCGTCCAGCGCGGTCGGCGCCTTGGCGGCCCGGTACGCGGTGTCCGGGTTGCCGTCCAGCACGGCGGCGGCGGAGGAACCGGGCGCCGCGTCGGGACCGCCGCTGACGCTGGCCGGCGACTCGTCCGGGGCGGTGACGGTGAACTCGCGCACCGCGACGGCGGTCTTCTGCGCGGCGGTGGCCCGCAGCCGCACCGCCCGCACCACGGTGCCCGGCGGCAGTTGGGCGCTGACCGTCCTCTGGTTCCTGACAGTGGCGAGCTGCTTCCAGCCTCCCTCGCCGGTCGAGTACTCCAGCACCCCGTCGCGGATGTAGTCGTCCGCGGCGGACCGGGCGTCCGGGCCGTTGCCCCAGCCGCCCATCAGCACGGTCACGCCGCTGACCGGGCGGCCCGCGCCGAGGTCCAGGCCGACCGCGTCGCCGGGCTGCGGGGGAGCGGAGCTCCAGTAGAACGTGTCGGCCACGCCGTCGGTCATCAGCGCGGGCAGGTGGTCCTGCGCGGTGCCCATGGTGGTGGTCGGGGTGAGCCCGCCGCCGCCCACGCCCGCCCAGTTGTCGGCGGCGCGCACGGCGCGGTCCAGGAACGGGCCGAGCACCCCGGCACCGACAGTGGCCGGGGCCCGGTCCAGCTGCTCGCGCAGCCGGTTGAGCTCGACCCGGGCCTTCCAGGCCGCGGCGCCGTCGCCGCCGTGCTGCGCCAGCACCATGTCGAGGGCGGCCTGCCCGGCCAGCCCGTAGTCGCGCAGCGGGCCCAGCCAGGGCGCGGCCTCGCCGGCCAGCTGGGCGGTGGCCGGGGTGCCGGCCAGGGTCTGCTGGGCGGTGGCCATGGCGGCGAGGGCCTCCCGCAGCGGGGCGGCGGCCTCGATCAGCCGGGCGAGGTCGGGAGTGGCGCCGGAGGTGGGCTCGGCGGCCGCCCAGAACCGGTCCAGCAGCGGCGTCAGATAGCCGGACTCCTGCTTGGACAGCGGCGAGGAGGTGCTGTTGCCGGCCAGCGCGAGGACCGCGGACAGCGCCGTCCCGGCGGGCGTCGGGGCGGCGCCGGTCAGCCCGGCCAGCGAGCGCACGGCGGCCTGCCAGGACTCCTCCGGCTTGTACCCGGCCGGGTTCCAGGCGAAGTCGCCGGCCGTCGAGACGGCGATCCGGGAGGCCACCGGCTGCTGCATCGCGCCGGTCAGCAGCACCGCCGAGCGGGTGGCCACCTCCGGGTCGCGCCCGGTGTAGGCGCCGAGGAAGAGCCGGTCCGGGGTGGCGTCGTTGACCGGGTAGTTGTCCATGGTGAGCAGCGGGCGCCCGTACAGCCCGGCGGTGTCCGAGGCCTGGGCACCGGTGATCTTCTCCGGGATCACCCCGACCCCGCTCCAGGCCACCTGCACGCCCTCCGGCAGCGCCGCCGCCAGCGCCTTGCGGTACGGGGTGGAGCCCTGCTGGTGGTACTCGGTGGGGACGACGGACAGCGGCGCCAGGCCCGGGTTCCGCGCGATCAGCCGGTCCTGCACCTTCCGCACCAGCGCGGCCTGCGCCTTGGCGGCCGCGGCGGGCCCGGTGCCGTACTCGTCGCGGTCGTCGCCGCAGTGCCACTCGTCGTAGCTGACGTCCAGGAACTGCAGCTGGAAGGCGGTGAAACCGAGCCCCCGCAGCCCGTCCAGCTTCTTCACCAGCGCGTCCACGTCCTTGCCGGAGCTGAAGCAGAAGGACTGCCCCGGGTCGATCGCGTAACCGAGCACCACGTGGTTCTGCCGCGCCCGGAAGCCCAGTTCGCGCAACTCCTCGGCCTGGGCGGCGGGGTAGGCGTTGCGCCAGCGGGAAAGACGGTACGGGTCGTCACCGGGGGCGTAGAGGTAGAAGTTCTGCTTGGAGCGGCCCAGGAAGTCGACCTGCTCCAGGCGCTGCTGGGCGGTCCACGGGGTGCCGTAGAAGGCCTCCGCGGTGCCGCGCACCGGCGCGCCGGTCGGCCAGTCCCGCAGCGTGACCCCGGGCAGGCCGAGCCCGGCCGCACCGGGCGCCTGCCCCTGCCCGGCCGGTACGGCGGCGAGCAGCTGACGCAGGCTCTGCGCGGCGTAGAAGGTGCCGGTGGCGTCCACGCCGGCCAGCACCACGGCGCCGTACGTGCCGCCGCCCTGGGCGGGCAGCTGACCGGCCGACAGCACGTACCCGCCGGCCGGCATCCCCGCGGTCGTCGGCCCGGTGCCGTCCTTGCCGCCGGCCGCCGCGGACAGCTGCCGCAGCACCCGGTCCACCTCGCCGCCAGCGCCCTCGGCGGGCCCGCCGACGTACACCACCAGCGAACCGGCGGCCGGCGTCCCGCCGTCCGGCTGCGGCGTCACATCGCGCGCCCCGGCGACCTCCAGCACCTCGTGCACGGCCCGCACCGCGCCCTGGTCCACCTTGGGCGCGGTCACCACCGTCACGGCCGACGGCACCGTGACGGGCTTGCCCGCCACCGTCTGCTGCTGCGGCTTCGGGAACACCCTCGGGTCGGTCACGCTGCCCAGCGGCGTCTGCGGCGCGGCGCTCACCGCGTCCGGCGCCGAGACCGCCGAAGCCGCCGCGTACGCCGTCGACGGCAACGAGCCGGCCAGCAGCCCGCCGACCACCGCCGCGGCCGCGACCCCGGCCGCGATCTGCATCGTCCGCCGCCCCGGCCGGCCCGCGGCCCGCCCGGCCCGATCCGCCCGCTCCTCGCGCACCGAGGCCAGCAGCGGCTCCGTGCCCTTGAGGTCGGCGATCAGCCGGTCCGCCGTCCGCGGCGCCAGCTGACGGCACGTCCGCGCCGTCGCCCGCCGCGCCACCACCGCCGCGGGGTGCTGCAGCACCTCCCGCAACGCCGGACTCTGCTCCAACTGCGACCGCAGCCGCCGCCCGGCCGCAACGGACACTCGGGCTTGCACAGGAGCCTCCTCGCCAGGCCGGAACCACATCCCGGCAACCCCACCAGCTGGCCAATCCGGTGTCAATGTCACCGACAGCTACGCCTGGATTGCCCTGCTTCATTCCCTTGTGGAGGCCGGGGCCGACCCCTGGTGCGGAGCGGCCGTGACCAGCAGAATCGGCGTCACGATGCGACACCGTGTCAATCGTGGCCGGGGGGAAGGAACAGCGGATGGTTCCACCGTCACCGCGCCGGTGGCTGCCGGCCCTGATCGCGGTCGGCCTGATCCCCCGGCCGTTCCGTCCGGCACCGTCGTGTCGCGCTGGGTGATCGTGGTGTCACGCGGGTAGGACTGTGGCTGTCCCGACCGGGCGTTGCCGAGACATCGCAGGAGCCGCGAGTGGCCGCTTACCACGACAGTGACGGAGCCGAGCAGGTGCCGGCGCAGGACGCTCCGCCGCCGCCCGCCGAACTGGTGGCGCTGGCGCAGGCGTACGGGGTGGACACCCGGTACCCGGGGGCCGGCGGGCAGACGGTGGGGGCGCGGACGCTGGTCGCGGTGCTGGGGGCGATGGGGGTGGCGGCCGGGACGCCGCAGGAGGCGCGGGAGGCGCTGGAGCGTCACCGGGCCGGGCAGCGGGCCCGGTTGCTGCCGCCGTGCGTGGTGGTGCGGCAGGGGAGGCGGGCGGCGCTGGACGTGCCGGCGGACGCCCGGCTGCGGGTGGAGCTGGAGGACGGGGGCAGCTGGGAGCTGCCGCGGGGGCACTCGCACTGGGTGCCGGGGGACCTGCCGCTGGGGCGTCACGTGCTCACGGCGCGGAGCGGCGAACGGACGGCGAGGGCCGCGCTGATCGTCGTCCCCGAGCGGCTGCCCCAGCTGCCCGGCCGCAGCTGGGGGTTCCTCGCCCAGCTGTACTCGGTGCTGTCCGAGCGCTCGTGGGGCATGGGCGACCTCGGCGACCTGGTCGAGCTGGCCCGGTGGGCGGGGGCGGGCCTCGGCGCGGGCTTCGTGCAGATCAATCCGCTGCACCAGGCGCTTCCCGGCGCTCCCTCCGACCCGTCCCCGTACCGCCCGTCCTCGCGCCGTTTCGCCGACCCGGTGCACCTGCGGGTCGAGGACGTCCCCGAGTACGCGTACCTGACCGCAGAGCAACGGCAAAGGGCCGAGGAGCCGGCCCGGCGCGCCGCCCGGCTGCGCGAGGAGGTCCTCGGCCACGACGCGCTGATCGACCGGGACGCCATCTGGCAGCTCAAGCGCGAGGCCCTGGAGCTGCTGCACGAGGTGCCGCGCGGCCCCGGCCGCCAGGCCGAGTACGAGGCGTACCTGCGCCGTGAGGGCGAGTGGCTGCGCCGGCACGCCCTGTGGAACGCCCTCGCCGAGGAGCACGGCCCGGACCGGCAGCACTGGCCGAAGGGCCTGCGTCACCCGGACGGCGCACAGGTCGAGCAGGCGGAGAAGGAGCTCGCGGAGCGGGTCGAGTTCCACCGCTGGCTCGCCTGGCAGGTCGACCAGCAGCTCGCCCACGCCCAGCGGGCCGCCCGCGGGGCCGGCATGCCGGTCGGTCTGATCCACGACCTGGCCGTGGGCGTCCATCCGGACGGCGCGGACGCGTGGGCGCTGCAGGACGTGCTGGCCGACGGCATCTCGGTCGGCGCCCCGCCGGACGCCTTCAACGCCCACGGCCAGGACTGGGGCCTGCCGCCCTGGCGCCCGGACGCGCTCGCCGAGGCCGGTTACGCCCCGTTCGCGGAGCTGCTGCGGGCCACCGCCCGGCATGCCGGGGCGCTGCGGATCGACCATGTCATGGGCCTGTTCCGGCTCTGGTGGGTGCCGAAGGGCCATCCGCCGACCGAGGGCGCGTACGTGCGCTACGACGCGGAGGCGATGCTCGGGGTGCTGGCGCTGGAGGCGCACCGGGCCGGTACGGCGGTGATCGGCGAGGACCTCGGCACGGTGGAGCCGGGTGTGCGGGAGGAGCTGGCGGAGCGCGGGGTGCTGGGTACGTCCGTGCTCTGGTTCGAGCGGGACTGGCAGGCCGGCGGCGCGATCCTCGGCCCGGACCGCTGGCGGCCGGGCTGCCTGGCCACCCTCACCACCCACGACCTGCCCAGCACCGCGGCCCGGCTCTCCGGCGAGCACGTCGAGCTGCGGCACCGGCTGGGCCTGCTGGCCCGGCCGCTGGGGGAGGAGCAGGAACAGGCGGCGGCGGAGCTGGCGGACTGGCGGGCCGAGCTGGCCGGGCTGGGGCTGCTGGGCCCGGACGAGCCGCTGACGATGCCCGTGCTGTACCGCTTCCTGCGGGCCACCCCGGCGGAGCTGGTCGGGGTCTGGCTGCCGGACCTGGTCGGCGACCCGCGCCCGCAGAACCTGCCCGGCACCTGGGACCAGTACCCGAACTGGCGCCTGCCGGTCGCCGACGGCTCCGGCGGGCCGGTCACCCTGGAACGCCTCGCCACCGCCCCCGCCGCCGGGCTGCTGGCCCAGCTCCTCGCCCTGCCCGACTTCCTGCCCGGCTCCCTGCCCGACTCCGCCAGGCGGACCCCGACGCGCGCCGTCCCGTAAGCGGCGGGTAAGTTGGAAACGTGGACAAGAGGAATGCTTTGCGAGCCGGCGCGGTCAGCGCAACGGTCACGCTGATGATGCTGCTGTCGTCGCCCGCCATGGCCTTCACCAGGGACGACGGTGACGACCCGGGTTCCGGCCTGAGTGTCGGTGAGACCATCGGCCTGTACGTGGTGGTCCCGCTCGTCGCCTTCGCGATCATCGCCGCCCTGGCCGGTATGCCGTACGGCAGCAAGGCCAAGAAGAAGTAGCTCCTCGTAGAGGCGAGCGCCGCGTCCACCAGGACCCGCACGACCCCGAAGGGGCGCCGGACGATCCCGTCCGGCGCCCCTTCGGCTGTTAGCGCACCGTCAGCGGGCCCCCGCCGCACGGTCGGCGTCCTGGGCCTTGAGGGCGCGCTCGACGCCCGCCCGCGCCTCGACGACCTGGCGCCGCAGCGCCGGCGCCGGCTCGGCCGAGGCCAGCCACGCGTCCGTGGCCTCCAGGGTCGCGGCCGTTACCTGCAGGGCCGGGTACAGCCCGACGATGATCTGCTGCGAGATCTCGTGGCTGCGGGTCTCCCAGACGCCCTTGACCGCCGCGAAGTACTTCGCCGCGTACGGCGCGAGCAGCTCGCGCTGGTCGGACTGCTGGAAGCCGGCGATGACGGCCTCCTGCACATAGTTCGTCAGCTTGTCGGACTCCACCACCGACGCCCAGGCCTGCGCCTTGGCCTCGGCGGTCGGCCGGGCGGCGCGGCAGGTGGCCGCGTGCTCCTGGCCGGCCGCGGTGTTGTCCCGCTGCAGCTCGGCGGCGATGGCGGCCTCGTCGGCCCGGCCGGTGGCGGCGAGGCGCACCAGCAGGGTCCAGCGCAGCTCGGTGTCGACCGCGAGGCCCTTGATCTCGACCGAGCCGTCCAGCAGCCCGGCGAGCAGGCCCAGCTGACCGTCCGTACGGGCGACCGAGGCGAGGGCGCGGGCCCAGGCCAGCTGGTGGTCGCTGCCGGGCTCGGCGGCGCGCAGGTGCTCCTCCGCGGCGGCGGCCCAGCGGTCGAGGCCCTGCTCGCGCCACTGCGGGTCGGCGTAGGCGTCGAGGGCGAGCTTGACCTGGCGGTGCACGGACTGCACCACGCCGATGTCGCTCTCGCGCCCGATGCCGGACAGCGCCAGCGCCAGGTAGTCGCGGGCGGCCAGCTCGCCGTCGCGGGTCATGTCCCAGGCGGAGGCCCAGCACAGCGCGCGCGGCAGCGAGTCGGCGAAGCCGCCGAGGTGCTCGGTGACGACGGCCAGCGAGTCCTCGTCGAGCCGGATCTTGGCGTACGAGAGGTCGTCGTCGTTCAGCAGCACGACGGCCGGGCGGTGGCGGCCGACCAGCTCCGGCACCTCGGTGCGCGGGCCGTCGACGTCCAGCTCGATCCGGTCGGTGCGCACCAGCGCGTCGCCGTTCAGCTCGTACACGCCGATCGCGATGCGGTGCGGCCGCAGCACGGCCTCGCCCTTGGCGCCGGCGGGCAGCGCGGGGGCCTCCTGGAGCACCGCGAAGGACTCGATGTCGCCGTCGGTGTTCACCGTGATCGAGGGCCGCAGCACGTTGATGCCGGCGGTCTCCAGCCAGGCCTTGGACCAGGCCTTGAGGTCGCGGCCGCTGGCCTCCTCCAGGGCGCCGAGCAGGTCGCTGAGCCGGGTGTTGCCCCAGGCGTGGCGCTTGAAGTACGCCTGCACGCCCTGGAAGAACGCGTCCTGGCCGACGTACGCCACCAACTGCTTGAGCACCGAGGCGCCCTTGGCGTAGGTGATGCCGTCGAAGTTGACCTGGACGTCCTCCAGGTCGTTGATCTCCGCCATGATCGGGTGGGTGGACGGCAGCTGGTCCTGCCGGTACGCCCAGGTCTTCATCTGGTTGGCGAAGGTGGTCCAGGAGTGCGGCCACTTGGAGCCGGGGGCCTCGGCCTGGCAGACCGCCTCGGCGTAGGTCGCGAAGGACTCGTTCAGCCAGAGGTCGTTCCACCACTCCATGGTGACGAGGTCGCCGAACCACATGTGGGCGAGCTCGTGCAGGATCGTCGCGGCGCGGGCCTCGTAGGCGGCGTCGGTGACCTTGGAGCGGAACACGTACTGGTCGCGCAGGGTGACGGCGCCCGCGTTCTCCATCGCGCCGGCGTTGAACTCCGGGACGAAGAGCTGGTCGTACTTGGCGAACGGGTACGGGAAGTCGAACTTCTCCTGGAAGTAGTCGAAGCCCTGCTTGGTGACCTCGAAGACGGCCTCCGGGTCCAGGAACTCGCGCAGCGAGGGCCGGCAGTAGACGCCCAGCGGCACCTTCTGCTCGCCGTTCTCGTAGGTGTCGAAGACCCCGACGTACGGGCCGGCGACGAGCGCGGTGATGTAGCTGGAGATCCGGCCGGTGGGCTCGAAGGTCCAGACCCGGGTGTCGCCCTCGCCGACCGGTTCCGGGGTCGGCGAGTTGGAGACCACGACCCAGCCGTTCGGCGCGGTCACGGTGAACGCGAACGCGGCCTTCAGGTCGGGCTGCTCGAAGTTGGCGAAGACCCGGCGGGCGTCCGGCACCTCGAACTGGGTGTACAGGTAGGTCTCGCCGTCGACCGGGTCGACGAACCGGTGCAGGCCCTCACCGGTGTTGGTGTACTCGCAGGTCGCGACGACCCGCAGCTCGTTCTCGGCCGCCAGGCCCGGCAGCGGGATGCGGCTGTCGGCGAAGCTCGCCGGGTCGAGCCGCACGCCGTTGAGGACGACCTCCTCGACGCTCGGGGCGACGAGGTCGATGAAGGTCTCCGCGCCGGGGGTGGTGGCGGTGAACCGGACCACGGTGGTGGACCGGAAGGTACCGCCTTCACGGGCCGAACCGAGGTCGAGCTCGATGTCGTACGCGTCCACGTGGAGGAGGTCGGCCCGGGTGCGGGCCTCCTCACGGGTCAGGTTTGTGCCGGGCACTCGCTGCACTCCTTTGTCAGACTGATGCTCCGAATCCTCGCACGTCCAACGGACGGGGCGGCCGAAAAATCGCGGGCGGGGCGGGCCCGGGCGATCAGCCCGTTCCCGCCCCGCCCGCGTGGTCCGCGACGAGGGGTCATGCCCCGGTCGTCACCCGGTCGTCACCCCGGTCACCCCGGTCGTCAACCCGGTCACCCCGGTCAACCGGTTCGCCCGGGGCACCGGTCGGTTCGTCGGCCCGGCGTCACTTCTTCCACTTGGTCAGCGGACCGTCGCTGGCGCTGAAGCGGCGGAACGCGTAGACCGCGGCGCCGTCGTCCGAGATCAGGTACTCGGAGCTGCTGCTGCCGATGCCCATGCTGCTCGGCATGGTCATGGTGCCGAGGTCGGACAGTGAGCCGTCGGTCGGCGAGAGCGTCACCAGCCGGGCCGGCTTGTTGTAGCCCTGGTCGACGACCGCGCGGACCTTGCCGTCCTTGTCGGTCCCGGCCACCAGGCGCATGTCGTTGCTCGTCGAGCCGGAGGTGGCCGCCCACAGCCGCTTGCCGGTGGTCAGGTCGTAGGCGTTGATGCCCGGCTTGCCGCCGCTGACCTGGACGTACAGCGTGGTGCCGCTGACCACGTTGCGGGTGACGGCCTCGTCCTGGCCGGAGAGGCGCAGGCTGTCCGCACCGGGCTCCTTGACGGACATCTGGTTGCCCGGCTTGTTGTCCTTGTCGAACGGCAGGATGTAGTCGCCCTGCGGGCCGCTGGACATCAGCAGCACCAGCGGCTTGTCCTGGACGACCGAGTCGACCTGCTCGATGCTGCCGGTGAGGGTGATCGGGGCGCTGGTCGGCTTGCCGGTCTCGGCGTTGACGACGACCAGCTGCGACTTCGGGCCGGTGGTGCCGTAGCAGCGGTCGCTGACCGCGATCTGGACGCCGGCCGCCTTGCCGCGCACGGAGCAGTCCTTGTCGCGCGGCTGGAACTGCCAGGCCGGCTGGCCGTTGGCGATGTTCAGGGCGCCGACCATGTTGCCGCCGACGGCGACCACGTTCTCGGTGACGCTGAGGGTCGGCGAGGACATCCGGTCGGCCGAGACCTTGACGCTCCAGAGCAGCTTGCCCTGGGTCAGGTCGACGGCGCCGACGGTGGAGCAGTCGCTGTCACCGGTGTTGAAGGAGACGGCGGCGACGCCCTTGGAGTTGGCGCCGTAGGAGGCGGTGCACAGCTCCTTGCTGCCGGCCGGGACGGGAACGGTCCAGGCCTCCTTGCCGTCGCTCAGGTTGTAGGCCTTGATACCCGAACCGTCGACGCGCACGGCGAGCTTGTCGGTGCCCCAGACGCCGAGCAGCTGGGTCGAGGTGTCGGCGCCGGCCGGCTTGGGGACGCTCCAGGCGACGTTGTAGCTGCCGCCCTTGGGCCCGGGGCCGGGGGTCGGGCCGCTGCTGGTGCCGCCGTTGTCGGTGGTGCCGCCGCTGTCTGCGGCGACCGGGCCCGGGGCCGGGTCGGGGGACGGGTCGGGGTCCTTGAGCAGGACGACCAGGGCGACCACGATCGAGATCGCCAGCACACCGCCGATGATCCCGCCCCACAGCATCACGGGGTTGCGCTGCTTGGGCGGCACGGGCGCGACGGGGTAGCTGTACCCGGGCTGCTGCTGCGGGTAGTTGTAGCCGCCGGTGTTGTAGGCCTGCCCGGCGTTCGGGGCGCCGTACGGGGAACCGGGGACCGGGTCGTACGGGCCGAGCGGGGCGGCGCCGGGCGGCGGCGGGGCCTGGCTGGGGAACCCGGCCGCGGTCGGCGCGTACGCCGCGTACTCCGGGCTGCCGGCGGGCGGCTGCGCGGGCGGCGTCGGCGGTTGGGCGGGCGGCGGGCCCGCGGGCGCGGCCGGGCCCGGGACGGCCGCGCCGTCGAGCTGCGTCATCTGGTCCGCGACGGCGGCCGGATCCACACCGCCGCCCGGCGGGCGCCCGAACGAGACGCCCCGGTTGTCCTGCGGACCGTTGCCGGGCGTTTCGCCTGACCCCGGCGTAGGGTGATCCCCTGCCATCTGATTCCCCGTCATGTCTGGAAGCGTCCCCTTGCCGGTGCCGTCCACGGCTCCGAGGGGACGGGTGAGAATTGGGCACCATGCTAATGGTGTGTCGTTTTCGGCCGCCGCCAGGAGAGCCGATCCCCGTCTCCGCAGGTCCGGGCCGCGCAACACCTTCACCCCCCGATCACCGCGCCGCCACGCCCGCGCCCCGGCGCTCCGGTCCGCGCCGGTCGGCCGCCGTCCGCGCCCGGGGCCCCGCCCGCCCCGGCCGGGACCACCGGCCGGGACCCCTGCCCGGGCCCCCGGGCCGTACCCTTCAGGAGTTGAAGGGGACGCCCGGCGGAGGGGTCCCCGCCCTGGGAGGGTGGATCATGTCGACGGACACACCGGGCTCGCAGTCGTCGCTGCACCGGGCGAACCTGGAACGGGTGCTCCGCGCGGTGCGGATGGCCGGCTCGCTGACCCAGGCCGAGATCGCCCGCGGCACCGGACTGTCCGCGGCCACCGTGTCCAACATCGTGCGGGAGTTGAAGGAGAGCGGCACCGTCGTGGTCGCCGACACCTCCTCCGGCGGCCGCCGCGCGCGCAGCGTCTCGCTCAGCGGGGACGCCGGCATCGTGGTCGGCATCGACTTCGGCCACACCCACCTGCGCGTCGCGGTCGGCAACCTGGCCCACCGGGTGCTGGCCGAGGAGAGCGCCCCGATCGACGTCGACGTCTCCGCCCAGCAGGGCTTCGACCGCGCCGAGGCGATGGTCGAGCGGCTGCTGGCGCAGGCCGGGTTCCGCCCCGACAAGGTGATCGGCGTCGGCCTCGGGGTGCCCGGCCCGATCGACCTGGAGACCGGCGCGCTCGGCTCCACCGCGATCCTGCCCGGCTGGACGGGCATCGCCCCGGGCCGGGAGCTGACCGAGCGGCTCGGCATGCCGGTGCACGTGGACAACGACGCCAACCTGGGCGCGCTCGGCGAGCTGGTCTGGGGCGCCGGCCGCGGGCTGAGCGACCTCGCCTACATCAAGGTCGCCAGCGGCGTCGGCGCCGGGCTGGTGGTGAACGGGCAGATCTACCGCGGGCCGGGCGGCACCGCGGGTGAGATCGGGCACATCACCCTGGACGAGGCCGGGCCGGTCTGCCGCTGCGGCAACCGTGGCTGCCTGGAGACCTTCGTCGGCTCCCGCTACCTGCTCTCGCTGCTCGTCCCCACCCTCGGCCCGGACCTCAGCCTGCCCCGGGTGGTCGAGCTGGCCCAGCAGGGCGACCTCGGCTGCCGCCGGGTGATCGCCGACGCGGGCCGGCAGATCGGCACCGGCGTCGCCACCCTGTGCAACCTGCTCAACCCGCGCCGGGTGATCCTCGGCGGGGACCTCGCCGAGGCCGGCGAGCTGGTGCTCGCCCCGATCCGCGACTCGGTGGCCCGCTACGCGATCCCGAGCGCCGCCCGTCAGCTCTCGGTCGTCCCCGGCACGCTCGGCGGCCGGGCCGAGGTGCTCGGGGCGCTGGCCCTGGTGATGAGCGAGATGGGGGAGTCCGGCCCGCTCGGCCGCGCCTGACGCCGCCGGCCGGCGCACCTCGGTCGGCGCACCGTGGCCGGCGCACCGTGGACGGGGGCGTCCCGGACGTCCCGTCCTGAACGTCCCGTCCCGGACGGTCGGCTCCGCCCGGATAAGCATGGTCGAACGCCAGTGCGTCAATCCGGCGTGACCCGCCTCCCCCGCCCGACCTCCCGGAATGGCGGTAACCGAACCGTGGCACCGGGCGCGCCGCTCGGCGTCCGGGAGGCGGACATTAGACTCGACCGGTCGGCCCCGGCCGGGACCGCCGGCGTGGCACCGGACCGGGCAGCGACGCCCGTCGGACTTTCCGTGGTCCGCGAACACTGAACGAGGAGGAACGGGTGGCCCTGCTGACCCGCATTCGGGGACCGCGCGATCTCGACCGGCTCACGCCCGGACAGCTGGCCGCACTGGCCCAGGAGATCCGGACCTTCCTGGTGACCGAGGTCTCCAAGACGGGTGGCCACCTCGGGCCCAACCTCGGCGTGGTGGAGCTGACCATCGCGCTGCACCGGGTCTTCGACTCGCCGCGCGACCGCATCCTCTTCGACACCGGCCACCAGAGCTACGTCCACAAGCTGCTCACCGGCCGCCAGGACTTCTCCCGGCTACGGATGAAGGGCGGCCTGTCCGGCTACCCGTCCCGCGCCGAGTCCGAGCACGACGTGATCGAGAACTCGCACGCCTCCACCGTCCTCTCCTACGCCGACGGCCTGGCCAAGGCCAACCAGATCCTGGGCAAGAACGACCCGGTCGTCGCCGTCATCGGTGACGGCGCGCTCACCGGCGGCATGGCCTGGGAGGCGCTGAACAACATCGCCGACGCCGAGGACCGCCCGCTCGTCATCGTCGTCAACGACAACGAGCGCTCGTACTCGCCGACCATCGGCGGCCTGGCCAACCACCTCGCCACCCTGCGCACCACCCAGGGCTACGAGCGGTTCCTGTCCTGGGGCAAGGACGCGCTCCAGCGCACCCCGGTGGTCGGCCAGCAGCTGTTCGAGACGCTGCACGGCGCCAAGAAGGGCCTCAAGGACTTCATCGCCCCGCAGGGCATGTTCGAGGACCTCGGCCTCAAGTACATCGGCCCGATCGACGGCCACGACATGACCGCCCTGGAGTCCGCGCTGACCAAGGCGCGCGGCTTCGGCGGCCCGGTGATCGTGCACTGCCTCACCGAGAAGGGCCGCGGCTACCACGCCGCCGAGAACAACGACGAGGACCGCTTCCACGCGGTCGGCAAGATCCACCCGGAGACCGGCCTGCCGATCCAGAGCGGCGGCGGGCGGAGCTGGACCTCGGTCTTCGCCGAGGAGATGGTCGCGCTCGGCCACGAGCGCGAGGACATCGTCGGCATCACCGCCGCCATGCTCCACCCGGTGGGCCTGGCCCCGTTCGCCGAGGCCTTCCCGGACCGCATCTTCGACGTCGGCATCGCCGAGCAGCACGCCGTCACCAGCGCGGCCGGCCTGGCCACCAACGGCCTGCACCCGGTGTTCGCGGTCTACGCGACCTTCCTCAACCGGGCCTTCGACCAGGTGCTGATGGACGTCGCCCTGCACAGGCTGGGCGTCACCTTCGTCCTGGACCGGGCCGGCGTCACCGGTGACGACGGGGCCTCGCACAACGGCATGTGGGACATGTCGATGCTGCAGCTCATCCCGTCCCTGCGGCTGGCCGCCCCGCGCGACGCCGAGCAGGTCCGCGCCCAGCTGCGCGAGGCCGTCGAGGTCAAGGACGCCCCGACCGTGGTCCGCTACTCCAAGGGCACGGTCGGCCCGGCCGTCCCCGCGGTCGGCCGGATCGGCGGCATGGACGTGCTGCGCGCCGCCGAGGAGCCCTCCGGCGCCCACCGCGCCGACGTGCTGATCGTCTCGGTCGGTGCGATGGCCCCCACCAGCCTGGAGGTCGCCGACCTGCTGGCCGCCCGGGGCATCACCGCCACCGTGGTGGACCCGCGCTGGGTCAAGCCGGTGGACCGGGCCCTGCCGGGCCTGGCGGCCGAGCACCGGGTGGTCGTCACCATCGAGGACAACGGCCGGGTGGGCGGCGTCGGCGCGGCCGTGGCGCAGGCGCTGCGGGACGCGGACGTGGACCTGCCGGTGCGCGACTTCGGCATCCCGCAGGAGTTCCTGGACCACGCCAGCCGGGCCGAGATCCTGGCCGAGATCGGCCTGAACGCCCCGGACATCGCCCGAAAGGTGACGGCGCTGGTCGCCAAGCTGGACGCGGCGCCGGTCGAGGCCTGACCGGAGGCCGTCCGAGCGGAGCGGTCCCGCTCCGTTGACGACCATTTGTCGTAACTCCGTAACAGTTCGTCACGGAACAAGCTGACAATCGCACTGAAAGGCGGGACCGGCGCCATCGGCGCCGATCCCGCCCGGTAGGTTGTCATCCGTGCCGACCCCCACCCGCCTCCGCCTCACCGGACTGGCCGAGCGCCTGCCCGAGCGCGTCCGTACCCGTCTGCTGACCGGGTACTGGACCAGGCTGGTGCCGGTGCTCGCGCTGGTCGCGCTGGTCACCCACATCCCCTCCTTCGCCCGGCCCGTCTGGAGCCCGGACGAGGGCTTCCTGGCGACCCAGGCCCGGATGCTGGCGGACGGCGGCGTGCTGTACGACACCGTGGTGGACCGCAAGCCCCCGCTGCTGCCCTGGCTCTACCAGGCCTGCTTCGCGGTCTTCGGCTCAGCCTCGCTCTGGCCGCTGCGCACCCTGGCGGTGGTGGCCCACCTGGTCACGGCGATCCTGCTGGCCTCGATCGCCCGCGGCCGCTGGGGCAACCGGGCCGGGGCCGGGGCCGGACTGCTCTACCTGCTGGTCTCCATCGGGCTCTCCCCGGAGGACACCCAGGCGGCGACCTTCGAGGTCTTCATGCTGCCCGCCATGGTGGCCGCCTTCCGGTACGCCGAACGGCGCCGCTGGCTGGCCGCGGGCATCGCGGTCGCCCTGTGCTCACTGACCAAGCAGACCGGCGGCGCGGTGCTGCTGCCGGTGCTCTGGATGCTCTTCCAGGACACCCGTCGGCGCGGGGTGCGCTGGCCGCCCGCGCTGTTCAAGATCGGGTTCGGCTTCACCCTGCCGATAGCGCTGGTCGCGGTGATCCTCACCAAGCCCAAGGGCTTCCTCTTCTGGGTGGTCACCGGCAGCGGCGACTACGCCTCCTTCGGCGGAGCCTGGCTCCAGATGCTCGGCCGGGCCCTCGGCAACTCGGCCATCCTGGTCGGGGCCGGCCTGGGGTTCCTGCTCCCGGTCGGGCGCAGGCTCTGGCTCAAGTACCGCCACCGCCCGCTGCCGGTGGCCGGCGAGGAGCACGGCTCGACCACCGACCTGTGGGTCTGGCTGCTCTCCTCGGTGGTCGCGGTCAGCGTGGGCTTCCACTTCTTCGGCCACTACTACCTCCAGCTGATGCCGCCGCTGGTGCTGCTGGGCACCGGGGCGATCGCCACCTCGGCGATCCGCTGGAAGCCCGTCCTGGCGTACACCACGGTCGCCGCCACGGTGTTCTGGAGCCTGGCACTGGCCTGGCCGGGGGAGCGGCTCAACCGCACCACCGAGGTCGCCACCGCCGTCGCCGCCCAGACCACCCCCAAGGACACCGTCCTGGTCTGGGGCATGCACCCCGAGCTGTACTGGCTGGCCGACCGCAAGCCCGCCACCCGCTACCTGACCGCGGGCTTCCTCACCAACTACAGCGGCGGCAAGGACGGCAACCAGAACGTCGGCGAGCAGTTCAGCGTCGCCAACGCCTGGCAGACCTTCGACAAGGAGCTGGCCAACGGCCTGCCCGAGGTCGTGGTCGACGACTCCGGCATCGCCCCGTACCAGCCGGTCATGGTCCCCCGGATCGAGAACCTGCTGGACACCCACTACGAGATGGTCGGCGTCTTCGCCGACACCGTGGTCTACCGCCTCAAGCACTGAGACGCCCGCGTCCGGGCGGCCGGGCGGCAGCGCCGTCCACACCCGCTCCAGCGGCGACGCCGTGCACAGCCCCGTCTCGGCGGCAACCCCGTACACAGCGTGCCCCGGCGGCAACCCCGTACACACCGAGGAGCCCCGGTGACCAGCTGGTCACCGGGGCTCCTCCGTGTTCCGGGTACGGGCCGCGCCTAGGCGGGCACCGAGGCCACGCCGGGGGCGAGGAAGGTCTTGCCGTTCACCCGCTCCGAGACGCCCTCACGGTCCAGGTACGGGGTGATCCCGCCCAGGTGGAAGGGCCAGCCGGCACCGGTGATCATGCAGAGGTCGATGTCCTGCGCCTCGGCGACGACACCCTCCTCCAGCATCAGGCCGATCTCCTGCGCCACGGCGTCCAGGGCGCGGGCGCGGACCTGCTCCTCGGTGAGCACCGAGTCGCCGAAGGAGAGCAGCTCCAGCACCTCGGGGTCGAGGACCTGCTGCCCGTCCGTCCAGGTGTAGAAGCCGCGCTTGCCGGCCTTGACCACCTTGGCGAGGTTCTCCGAGACGGTGAACCGCTCCGGGAAGGCGCCGTGCAGGGTCTCCGAGACGTGCAGGGCGATGGCCGGGCCGACCAGCTCCAGCAGCACGATCGGGGACATCGGCAGGCCGAGCGGCTCGACGGCCTTCTCGACGTCGGCGATCGGGGTGCCCTCGTCGATGATGCCCTGGATCTCGCCCATGAAGCGGGTCAGGATCCGGTTCACCACGAACGCCGGGGCGTCCTTGCAGAGCACCGAGGTCTTCTTCAGCTTCTTCGACACGGCGAAGGCGGTGGCCAGCGCGGCGTCGTCGGTGCTGTCGCCGCGGACGATCTCCAGCAGCGGCAGGATCGCGACCGGGTTGAAGAAGTGGAAGCCGACGACCCGCTCGGGGTGCTTCAGCTTCGAGGCCATCTCGGTGACCGACAGCGAGGAGGTGTTGGTCGCCAGCACGCAGGTCGGCGAGACCACGTTCTCCAGGTCCGCGAAGACGGCCTGCTTGACGCCCATCTCCTCGAACACGGCCTCGATGACGAAGTCCGCGTCGCCGAAGGCGGCGGCCTTGTCCAGCGAGCCGGAGACCAGGCCCTTGAGGCGGTTGGCCTTGTCCTGGCTGATCCGGCCCTTGCCGAGCAGCTTGTCGATCTCGGCGTGGACGTAGCCGACGCCCTTGTCGACACGCGCCTGGTCGATGTCGGTGAGGACCACCGGCACCTCCAGACGGCGGGCGAACAGCAGCGCCAGCTGCGAGGCCATCAGACCGGCGCCGACGACGCCGACCTTGGTGACCGGGCGGGCCAGCGACTTGTCCGGCGCGCCGACCGGGCGCTTGGCCCGGCGCTGCACCAGGTTGAAGGCGTAGATGCCGCTGCGCAGCTCGCCGCTCATGATGAGGTCGGCCAGGGCCGTGTCCTCGGCGTCGAAGCCGGCCTGCAGGCTCGCCTTGTCGGCGAGGTCGAAGTCCTTGGCGGCGGCGATGATGTCCAGCGCCCGGTACGCGGCCGGAGCGGCGCCGTGCACCTTGGCGTCGGCGACCATGCGGCCCCAGAGGACGGCGTCGTCCCAGGCCTTGCCGCGGTCGATCGCCTCGCGCTCGACGACGACGTCGCCCTTGAGGACCTTGGCGGCCCAGAGCAGCGACTGCTCCAGGAAGTCGGCCGGCTCGAAGATCGCGTCGGCGATCCCCAGCTCGAACACGTCCTTGCCCTTGAGCTGCTTGTTCTGGTTCATCGAGTTCTCGATGATGACCTTGACGGCGTTACCAGCACCCACCAGGTTCGGCAGGATGGTGCAGCCGCCCCAGCCGGGGACGAGGCCGAGGAAGACCTCGGGCAGCGAGAAGGCCGGGACGCCCGCCGACACCGTGCGGTAGTCGCAGTGCAGGCCGACCTCGACGCCGCCGCCCATCGCCGCGCCGTTGTAGAAGGCGAAGGTGGGGACGGGCAGCGAGGCGATCCGCTTGAAGACGTCGTGGCCGCCCTTGCCGATGGCCAGCGCGTCCGCGTGCTCCGTGAGCAGCTCGACGCCCTTGAGGTCGGCGCCGACCGCGAAGATGAACGGCTTGCCGGTGATCGCGGCACCGACGATCGCGCCCTCGGCGGCC
Organism: Kitasatospora sp. NPDC058048; assembly: GCF_042885555.1. Lineage (NCBI taxonomy): Bacteria > Bacillati > Actinomycetota > Actinomycetes > Kitasatosporales > Streptomycetaceae > Kitasatospora > Kitasatospora sp. NPDC058048. Next base: position 134,949 of record NZ_JBHVRT010000003.1, read on the forward strand.
TCGGCCTCGACCTGGTCCAGCGCCTCGTTCAGCTTGAGCAGCGAGCCCGGGCCGAAGGTGGTCGGCTTGGTGTGGTCGAAGCCGTTGTCCAGGGTGATCAGGGCCAGCCGGCCGGCCTGCAGCGGCAGGTCGAGGTGGCGGACGTGCGCGGTCGTGACGACCTCGCCCGGGAAGAGCTCGGCGCCGCGGGTCAGCAGCTCAGTGGTGTTGGCCATGGTCACTTACCACCCTCGACCTGAGACGACGTTTCCGCTCCGCTCCAATGCGGGTTCTCCCAGATGATCGTGCCGCCCATGCCGAAGCCGATGCACATCGTGGTGAGGCCGTAGCGGACCTCCGGGCGCTGCTCGAAGCGGCGGGCCAGCTGGTTCATCAGGCGCACGCCGGAGGAGGCCAGCGGGTGGCCGAAGGCGATCGCGCCGCCGTACGGGTTGACCCGCTCGTCGTCGTCCGCGATGCCGAAGTGGTCCAGGAAGGCCAGGACCTGGACGGCGAAGGCCTCGTTGACCTCGAAGGCCTGGATGTCGTCGATGGTCAGACCGGCCTTGGCCAGCGCCTTCTCGGTGGCCGGCACCGGGCCGACACCCATGACCTCGGGCTCGACGCCCGCGAAGGCGAACGAGACCAGGCGCATCTTCACCGGGAGGCCGAGCTCCTCGGCGACGTCCTCGGCGGCCAGCAGCGAGGCGGTGGCACCGTCGTTCAGACCGGCCGAGTTGCCCGCGGTGATGTTGCCGTGCGGGCGGAACGGGGTCTTGAGGCCCGCCAGGTTCTCCATCGTGGTGCCCGGGCGCATCGGCTCGTCCACGGTGGCCAGGCCCCAGCCGGTCTCGCCGACCTCGGGGTTGGTGTTGCGGATCGTGATCGGCACCAGGTCGGGCTGGATGTCGCCGTTGGCGTACGCCTTGGCGGCCTTCTCCTGCGAGCGCACGGCGTAGGCGTCGCAGCGCTCCTTGGTCAGGTGCGGGAACCGGTCGTGCAGGTTCTCCGCGGTCATGCCCATGAACAGGGCGGACTCGTCGACCAGCTTCTCGGAGACGAAGCGCGGGTTCGGGTCGACGCCCTCGCCCATGGGGTGGCGGCCCATGTGCTCGACGCCGCCGGCCACGACCACGTCGTACGCGCCGAAGGCGATGCCGCCCGCGGTGGCGGTCACGGCGGTCAGCGCGCCGGCGCACATGCGGTCGATCGAGTAGCCCGGCACGGACTTCGGCAGGCCGGCCAGCAGGGCTGCGGTGCGCCCGATGGTCAGACCCTGGTCGCCGATCTGCGTGGTGGCCGCGACGGCGACCTCGTCGATGCGCTCGACGGGCAGGTTCGGGTTACGGCGCACGAGCTCCCGGATGCACTTGACGACCAGGTCGTCGGCGCGGGTCTCGTGGTAGATGCCCTTCGGGCCGGCCTTGCCGAACGGGGTGCGGACGCCATCGACGAAGACGACGTCCCTCGCGGTACGAGGCACGGGGGCTCTCCTCCCAGGGACCAACATTTAGGTGGGCGGGCTGCCGCCGTCGAAGACCCGAGCGGCGCCGCATCACGGCCATGCTACCCGCCGGTAACCAACCTGCCCAGGCCCCTCGGAGGGATCTGACCATGTGTCTCCCGACACGTTCCCCGGCCGTCCGACCAGGAGCGCCGTTCCCGGGTACGGCGAAGGGGATGTCGCCCGTACGGACGACATCCCCTTCCCGTGTTGCCGGATCGGCCCGGACCGCGACCGGCCCGCACGCCGTGATCAGTCCTGGGCGACGACCGCCGCGGCGAAGGCGGCGGCCACCGCCGGTGCCACCAGGTCCACCTGCCACTGCCGGGCGCCGAGCCCGCGCAGCGCGGCGGCCACGCCCTCCGGGCCCGGGTCGGCCGGCGGCTGCCAGGAGACCCGCCGGACCAGGTCCGGGGTGATCAGGTTCTCGGCCGGCAGGTGGTGGCGCTCGGCCAGCTCGCCGATCGCGCTGCGCGCGCCGGAGAGCCGGGCGGCGGCCACCGGGTCCTTCTCGGCCCAGGCCCGCGGCGGCGGCGGTCCCTCGTGCGGCGCGGTGGCCGGCGGCAGCTGGTTCTCCGGGATCTCCCGGCCGCGCTGCACGGCCGCCAGCCACTGCTCCAGCTGGCGCCGGTGCACCCGGGGGCCGAAGCCCTGGACGGCCTGCAGGGAGGCGATGTTCAGCGGCATGGCCAGTGCGGCGTTGACGATCGCCGCGTCCGCGAGCACCCGGCCGGGGGAGACGTCGCGGTCCTGCGCCATCCGGTCGCGGGCGAGCCACATCTCGCGCACCACGGCCAGCTGACGGCGGCGGCGGACCTTGTGCAGCTGCGAGGTGCGGCGCCACGGGTCGGTGCGCGGGGCCGGGCGGGGCGCGGCGGCGATCGAGGCGAACTCCTCCATCGCCCAGCCGAGCTTGCCCTGGGCGTCCAGCTCCCGTTCGAGTGCGTCGCGCAGCTCGACCAGCACCTCGACGTCCAGAGCGGCGTAGCGCAGCCACGGCTCGGGCAGCGGGCGGGTGGACCAGTCGACCGCGGAGTGCTCCTTGGCGAGGCTCAGCCCGAGCACGTTCTCGGTCATCGGCCCGAGGCCGACCCGGGCGAAGCCGGCGATCCGCCCGGCCAGCTCGGTGTCGAACAGGCGCCGGGGTCTCATGCCGACCTCGGCGAGGCAGGGCAGGTCCTGGCTGGCCGCGTGGACCACCCATTCGGCGTCCTCCACGGCCCGGCCGAGCGCACTGAGGTCCGGGCAGGCGATCGGGTCGATCAGGGCGGAGCCGGAACCCTCGCGGCGCAGCTGGATGAGGTAGGCGCGCTGCCCGTAGCGGTAGCCGGAGGCCCGTTCGGCATCGACGGCCACCGGTCCGGTGCCCCCCGCGAAGGCGGCGACGACGGCGGCCAGCGCCCGGTCGTCCGCCACCACGGATGGGATCCCGTCCTTCGGTTCGAGGAGCGGGACCGGGGCTGCTTCTTCTGGGATGGCTGCTACGGCGTCGGTCACCCCCCAAGGGTACGACGGTCCTCGCGGCCGGGAGTGTTGTCGGACTGGTCAGACTGTTGATCGCCGGGGGATCGCCGAGGGATCGCGGGGCGGGCCGCACCGGACCGCGCGGGGGTCGTACGGGGCTTCATGGGGGGCGCCGTGGGGGTGACACGGGGGGCGGTGCGAAGACCCGGCCGCCCGGCCGTCCCCGGGCGGGCTGCGCGCACCGGGAGGCCGGGGGCCGCACGGCGGCGGGCGGGGGGGGGAGGTACACCACCGCCCCCCCCCCCGGGCCGCGCCGCCCGCCCCCGGGGGGGTTGCGGGGGGGGGGCGGCCCCCCCGCGCCCCCCGGGCGGCCGGGGGGGGGGGGGGGCCCCGGGGGGGGGGGGGGCCCGCGGGCGGGGCGCGTGGGTCACGGGACCCCCGCCCCCCGCCGCAGCGGTCCGGAGCGCCCGGCTCAGTGGATGATGCCGGTGCGCAGCGCGACCGCGACCATGCCGGCGCGGTCGCCGGTGCCCAGCTTGCGGGCGATCCGGGCGAGGTGGCTCTTGACGGTGAGCGCCGACAGGCCCATCGCCACGCCGATCGCCTTGTTGGACTGTCCCTCGGCGACCAGTCGCAGCACCTCGACCTCGCGGCCGGAAAGCTCGCGGTAGGCGGCCTGCTGCGCGCCCGGCGCACCAGGTGCTCCGGGGGCGCCCGGCGCACCGGCCGCGCCCGGCATGCCCGGCATCCCGGGGCGGCGCATCCGGCCGGCCAGCCCGGCGGCGCCGAGCGGCATCCCGGGGCGGCCCGGCATCGCGACGTTCGTCCGGGTACCGGTCACCACGTATCCCTTGACACCGCCGGCCAGTGCGCTGCGGACCGCGCCGATGTCGTCGGCGGCGGACAGTGCCAGGCCGTTGGGCCAGCCCGCGGCGCGGGTCTCGGCGAGGATGGTCAGCCCGGAGCCGTCCGGGAGGTGCACGTCGGCGACGCAGATGTCGCGGGGAGTGGAGACCCGGGGGCGGGCCTCGGCGATGGAGGACACCTCGATCACGTCGCGGACGCCGAGTGCCCACAGGTGGCGGGTGACGGTGTTTCGGACACGGGGATCGGCGATGACCACCATGGCGGTGGGCTTGGTCGGCCGGTAGGCGACCACGTTTGCGGGGTGCTCAAGAAGGACCGACACCAGGCCTCCTGCGGGGAGTGGCGGACGGAACCCCGATGGGGGCGGTCGGAGTGTTCCGCGTTCGGAAAGGGTCACAGTCTGCTTCGGCAGCAACCGTGCCCGGCTTTAGCGAAAGATCACGATCTAGTGAGTAACAATACGGACAAATCGCGCAAATGATTGATGCGACATGCCCGGTATTCGCACAAAATCGATCAGATTCGGTGTCGATCGGTCGGTGTCGACCGGTGAATTGACGAAGAGCGGATCCGAAGTCACACTCCGTCAGCCCTGGGGGTGGCGTCCGGCCCCCGGGCGCCGTCGGGCCCGCACACCACCCGTCAGTGCGACCGGGGGCGTCGCCGGGCCGGCATCGGGACCACTCCACCGAGTGAAGGAACCTCGGCGGGCCCCTGCGGGGCCGGGGCGGCCGGCGGCAGGCCGGCGCTGACGCACAGCAGGTCCGCCCAGGCCGCCAGGTGCCGCTCGAAGCGGCCGTCGGCCGGGGTCCAGGAGGCCCGGATCTCGATCTCGGTCGAGGACGGGCGGTCCGCCAGGCCGCCGAAGTACTGGGAGGAGGCCAGGCTCACCGTGCCGGACGGCTCCGCGTACCCGGCGCCGTGCGCCTGCAGAGTGTCCAGCAGCCAGGACCAGCCCACCTCGGAGACCATCGGGTCGCCCGCCATCTCCGGCTCCAGCTCGGCCCGGGTCATCGTGACCACCCGGAACTCCCCGTTCCAGGCCTCCTGCCCGGCCGGGTCGTACAGCAGCACCAGCCGTCCGTCCGCCAGCTCCTCGCCGTCGACCTCGACCGAGGCGGTCACCGCGAACGAGTACGGGGCGAGCCGGCGCGGCGCCGGCGAGGGGGAGAGCTGCACCTCGGGCCGCAGCCGGGCCCCGTCCAGGGCCGCCACGGCCGCCCGGAACTCGCTCGGCACCCCCTCGTGCCCCGCTCCGCCACCTGCTCCGCCACCCTGTGCGGGGTGCCCTCCGACCGCTGCCATGCCCCGAAGACTAGGTCGAAGAACGGGGTTATCGCCGCAACTTCTCTCCCAGCGGCGTGCCGGAACGGCAAACCCGGACAGATCTTGGAGGAACCGACGAGACCGGCCGGGAAACCGGGCCCGGCACGCGTGCGAAGATTTGACGCGTGAGCGAGACAACGGCAGACACCACGGCGCCCACCCGCGGCGGCCAGACCACCCCCCGGCGTCGCGGCGCCGCGCACGACTCCGCGTTCCTGCGCGCCTGCCGGCACGAGCCCGTGCCGCACACGCCGGTGTGGTTCATGCGCCAGGCCGGCCGCTCGCTGCCCGAGTACCTGAAGGTCCGCGAGGGCATCCCCATGCTGGAGTCCTGCATGCGGCCCGAGCTGGTCAAGGAGATCACCCTCCAGCCGGTGCGCCGGCACAAGGTGGACGCGGCGATCTTCTTCAGCGACATCGTGGTGCCGCTCAAGGCCGTCGGCATCGACGTCGACATCAAGCCCGGCATCGGCCCCGTCATCGCCGACCCGATCCGCACCGTCGAGGACCTGAAGCGGCTGCGCCCGCTGGAGCCGGACGACGTCCCCTACATCACCGAGGCCGTCGGCCTGCTGGTGGACGAGCTCGGCGAGACCCCGCTGATCGGCTTCGCCGGGGCGCCGTACACGCTGGCCAGCTACCTGATCGAGGGCGGGCCGTCCAAGAACCACGAGAACACCAAGGCCATGATGTACGGGCAGCCCGAGCTGTGGGCCGCCCTGGTGGACCGGCTCGCGGACATCACCTCGGCCTTCCTCAAGGTCCAGATCGAGGCCGGCGCCTCGGCCGTCCAGCTGTTCGACTCCTGGGTCGGCGCGCTCGCGCCGGACGACTACCGCCGCTCGGTGATGCCGTCCAGCACCAAGGTCTTCGACGCCGTCGCCGAGTACGGCGTGCCCCGGATCCACTTCGGCGTCGGCACCGGCGAACTGCTCGGCCTGATGGGCCAGGCCGGCGCGGACATCGTCGGCGTCGACTGGCGGGTGCCGCTGAACGTCGCCGCCGAGCGGGTCGGCCCGGGCAAGGGCCTGCAGGGCAACCTCGACCCGGCGGTGCTGTACGCGCCCACCGCGGTGGTGGAGACCAAGGCCGCCGAGGTGCTGCGGGCCGCCGAGGCGCTCGGCACCAGCGGCCACATCTTCAACCTCGGCCACGGCGTGCTGCCGTCCATGGACCCGGACGCGCTCAGCCGCCTCGTCGCCTTCGTCCACGAGGCCAGCGCGCGCTGACCTCCCGGTGGCGGGCCCCTGCCGCTCCGGGGCCCGCTACCCGGCCGTGACCTCGATCCCGGCCCGGCGCAGCAGCGCCGCCGTCACCCCGTCGCCGGGGCGCAGCTCCCCGGTGAACGACCCGTCGTACACCTGCCCGCAGCCGCAGGACGGGCTGCGCGCCATCAGCACCGCCCGCCGGGCCCCCGCCTCCTCGGCGGCGGCGAGCGCCGCCCGGGCGCCGGCCAGGAACTCCGCGGTGCAGTCCGCCCCGGTCGCGTCCACCACCCGGGCCCGCCCGTCCAGCACGTCCGCGCCGTCCCCGCCCACGATCTCCGCCGGCGGCCGCGGCGTCGGCAGCCCGCCAGCCCCCTCCGGGCACACCACCACGGCCCGCCCCCGCTCGACCAGCCGCACGGCGTCGTCGGAGGTCTTCGCCCGCCCGTCGTACCGACAGGGGATCCCGGCCAGACACGCACTCACCATGATCGGTTCCATTGCACACACCCTAAGGGGCGGCTCTCCAACCCCCTGAGCTCGCTACCTTGGGCCATGTCATGAAGACCAATGCTCCATCGATCAGTTCGGAACCGCCCCGAGCCGGACCTTCTTGTCGTCAGGGCCGACACTTCCGCGGCAGACTGGAACGCCCGGTGCCGTTCCCGATCGTGATCGACCTCGGGCGTGCAGGGGATTGAGGGTCCGGCGTAAAGACCTGCGAGACTGCGGAGCATGTCGGAAGCACAGGTCGTCGTCGTCGGTGGTGGGATCGCGGGGCTGGCCGCGGCCGCTTTCCTGAGCGGTGCCGCCGGGGGGTCCGCGCGGGCGCGGGTCACGCTGCTGGAGGCGTCCGGGCGGGTCGGCGGGAAGCTGTGGGGCGGAGAGGTCGGCGGGGTCCGGGTGGACCTCGGGGCCGAGTCGGTGCTGGCCCGGCGGCCGGAGGCGGTGGACCTGGCACGGGCGGTCGGGCTCGGCGAGGAACTGGAGCCGCCGACCACCGCGAAGGCCGCGATCTGGACCCGCGGCGCGCTGCGGCCGCTGCCCGGCGGGCAGGTGATGGGCGTCCCCGGTGACCTGGAGGCGCTGGCCGCCTCCGGCGTGCTGACCGACGAGGGGCTGGAGCGGGCCCGGAACGAGCGGCCCGGCGAGATCGGCGAGGACGTCGCGATCGGCCGCTACGTCGCCGACCGGCTGGGCCAGGAGGTCGTGGACCGGCTGGTCGAGCCGCTGCTCGGCGGCGTGTACGCCGGCCGCGCCGAGGAGATCTCGCTGCGCGCCGCCGTCCCGCAGCTGCTGTCGATCGCGCGCGGCGGCGGCTCGCTGGTCGAGGGGGTGCACGAGCTGGCCTCCCGGCCGAAGGTGGTCGGCACCCCGGTGTTCCAGGGCCTGCGCGGTGGCCTCGGCACCCTGCCCGGCGCGGTCGCCGCGGCCTGCGTGAAGGCGGGGGTGGACCTGCGCACCGATGCCCCGGTGGACGAGCTGCGCCGCACCCCCGACGGCTGGCGGGTGGTGACCGGCGGCGAGGTGCTGCACGCGGACGCCGTGGTGCTGGCCGTCCCGGCCCCCGTCGCGGCCCGGCTGCTGCGCGAGGACGCCCCGGCGGCCGCCACCGACCTGGACGCCGTCGAGTACGCGGGCATGGCCCTGGTGACCCTGGCCTTCCGCCGCGCAGACCTGGCCGAGCCGCCCGGCGGCAGCGGCTTCCTGGTGCCGCCGGTGGACGGGCGGCGGATCAAGGCCTCGACCTTCTCCTCCAACAAGTGGGGCTGGCTGGAGCGTTCCGCGCCGGACGCGTTCCTGCTGCGCACCTCGCTGGGCCGGTACCGCGAGGAGGAGGCGCTGGGGCTGCCGGACGAGGAGCTGGTGGCCCGCTCGCTGGCGGACCTGGAGGAGGCGATCGGGCTGACCGCCCGGCCGTACGACACCTTCGTCTCCCGCTTCACGGCCGGTCTGCCGCAGTACCCGGTGGGGCACCTGGACCGGGTGGCCCGGGTGCGGGCCCAGGTGGCGCGGGTGGGCGCGCTGGCGCTGTGCGGCGCCGCGTACGACGGGGTGGGCATTCCGGCGTGCATCGGTTCGGCGGCCGCCGCGGCGGCCGCCGTCGACAGACTGTTGACCCCGGCGACCGGGGAAGGCTCCACGGAGAGGACAATGGGCGCATGACTGAGAGCGTTGAGCGGGAGCAGCAGCCCGAGAAGAAGAAGGCGCGCGACCTGAACCAGGTCATCCGCTACACGATGTGGTCGGTGTTCAAGCTCAAGGGCGCCCTGCCCGAGGACCGCACCGCGCTGGCCGCCGAGGTGGACGAGCTGTTCGCCCAGCTGGACGCCAAGGACGTGACCGTGCGCGGCACGTACGACGTCTCCGGTCTGCGCGCGGACGCCGACATCCTGGTCTGGTGGCACGCCGCCGACTCGGACGACCTCCAGGAGGCGTACAACCGCTTCCGCCGCACCGGCCTCGGCCGGCTGCTGAAGCCGGTCTGGTCGAACATGGCGCTGCACCGCCCGGCCGAGTTCAACAAGTCGCACATCCCGGCCTTCCTGGCCGACGAGCGCCCGCGCGACTACGTCTGCGTGTACCCGTTCGTCCGCTCCTACGAGTGGTACCTGCTGCCGGACGCCGAGCGGCGCGCGATGCTCGCCGAGCACGGCCAGATGGCGCGCGGCTACCCGGACGTGCGGGCCAACACGGTGGCCTCGTTCGCGCTCGGCGACTACGAGTGGCTGCTCGCCTTCGAGGCGGACGAGCTGCACCGGATCGTCGACCTGATGCGCGATCTGCGCCCCTCCCGGGCCCGGCTGCACGTCCGCGAGGAGGTGCCGTTCTTCACCGGTCGGCGCAAGCCGGTCAGCGAGCTGCTGAACGGCCTGGTCTGACGGTTCCGCGGTTCCTCCCGGAGGCCGGTTCCCCCGACGGGGAGCCGGCCTCCGGCGTCGCTACGGGCGCGGCCCGGCGAACTCGCGCAGCACGGAGGTGTAGTGGTCGCCGAGGTCGACCCGGGTGACGTCCTCGAAACGGAACTTCGTCGGCTCCGGGTGCCAGCGCGCCTCGGGGTCGACCTCGTGCAGCCGCAGCGAGGCGGGGCGCAGCGCGGTGACCGTACCGACCCAGCAGGCGCCGGGGTCGCGGCGCTCGGTGTGCAGGGCGATCAGACCGTACTCGGCGCAGGCGGCGGTGAGCAGGCCGGGCAGGTCGTCCAGCGGCAGGTCGGCGCCGGGCGGGCGGACCGGCCACAGGCCGCGGCGGCGCAGCGCCCGTACGGTCAGGCTCTCGGGGCCGCCCCGGTCGCGGACCTTGTGCAGGTCGGCGGTGCGGACGGCGCTCCAGCCGTCGAGGCGGTGGTCGGTGCAGGTGGCGAGCAGGGTCCAGACCGGGCCGGTGCCGAGGACGAAGCCCTCCAGTCGGTCCGCGCCGGGGATGGAGCGGCGCAGCCGGACCGGGCGGCCCTCGGAGCGGGCGCGCTCCAGCGTCGCGAGGCCCTTCCGGCCGAGGGCCGGCGAGTCCGGGGCGCGGTCGGCGGGGTCCTGCTCGGCGGGGTCGGGTGCGTCCATGGGTGGGAGTCTGCCCTGGTCGCAGCGGTCGGCGCAGCCGGTTTTCAGGTCCGGTGCGGGCGCAGGGCGGCGCGGAGCCGGGCGTCGGGCAGGACGGCCGGGCCGTTCATGGCGACGGCGGTGAGCAGTTCGCGTTCCTCGTCGTCGGCCAGGCCGCGCTGGCGGGCCGGGCGGACCTCGCGCAGTACCTCCTGGCCGACCGGGGAGGCCCAGCGGGTGTACGGGTAGACGTCCACCCGGGCCATCAGCAGGGTGCCCGAGGTGAGCGCCACCGGCAGGGAGAACCAGGCCAGCGGGGCGAGGGTGTCACCCCCGGTGAAGCCGCCGAGGGCCAGCGAGGCGGCCAGCAGGACCAGTGTCAGCAGCAGCGCGTGCCGGACCTGCCGGACCACCACCACGGTGTTGCGCTGCACCAGGGCCGGGGTGGCCAGGCCCGCCAGGGTGAGCCGGGCGCCGATCTCCAGCACGGTGGGGTGCTCGGCCATCGCCCGGCGCAGCTCGTCGGTCCGGCACTGGACCTCGGGGCCGACGGTGGCGATGACCGCCCGCTCCAGGCGGCTGCGGCCCCTGGGGTCGACCACGGTGGTCCAGCCGGTGTGCGCCAGGTGCAGCCGCCCGCGTCCGGTCATCAGGACGAGGGCGAGTTCGACCACCCGGTCCGGGCCGCCGGCCAGGTAGGCGGTCTCGTACAGGCCGATGCCGACGGCTTCGGGGGGCCGCAGGCCGGCCTGGTCGGCCAGGGCGTCGGCGGTGGCGGTCATCCGGACCAGTCGGAGGCAGGACAGGACCGCCGCGACACAGGCCGGTATGAGGAACAGCAACCACATGGGCTTGTTGTATGCCTGCGTCGACGGCGGGCGGAACGTCTTCCCGGTCCGCGATACCGAACTGTGACGTCCGGCGGCGCGCCCGGCGGATCTCAGGAGCCGCCGCAGCCGCCGCCACAGCTCGACCCGCAGCTGGAGGAGGACGAGGATCCGCAGCTGGAGGAGGACCCGCAGCTCGACGAAGAGGATCCGCAGCTCGACGAGGAGGACCCGCAGCTGGACGAGCCGCAGCCGGAGCCCGAGGAACCGGAGTCGGAGGACCCGCACCAGGAGGCGGAGCCGCCGTCGGAGCCCGAGGAACCGGAGGAGCACGAGGACGCCGACGACGCCGACGACGAGGACGAGGACGACGACGAGGAGGCGTTCGCGGCGACCGCCTGCCGTACGGCCTCCTCCTCGGCCGACGCGGTCAGCATCGCGGCCTCCAGCTCCGGGTTGTCCAGCCCGGCGGCGGCCAGGCCGCCGAGCGCGAGCGCGCCCAGCAGCGCGCCGCCGGCCAGCCGGGGCGGCATCCCGGCGTTGGGCTTCCACGGGGTGCCCTGCATCAGCGAGAGCTGGCGCTGCCCGGCCGGGGTGATCCGGCCCTTGACCGGCACGGTGGCGAGCAGCGCGGTGAGGCCCCCGAACAGCAGGAGGCCCGGGACCCAGAGGTTCGGGCGGTCGTGGCCGGCGGCGCCGTCGTCGAGCAGCAGGGAGGCCACCGCGGAGGCCACCACGAGCAGCAGCGCGAGCCAGAGCAGCCGACGGGCGGTGCGGGCCCGCCGCAGCCGCTCGGGGCGGCGCAGCAGGCCGCGGTCGGCGAGCCGGTCACCGATCTCCTGGACGGCGGCGGAGCGCATCACGGTGTGGCGCAGCGAGCCGAGTTGACGGCTGCCGGTCGGACCGACCGCGTCCTGGACCGCCTTGTCGACGGCGTCGTACGGCTTGGATCCGGTGAGCGTGACCAGACCGGAGCGGCTGATCACGACCTGCTCGCTCATGTGCATCCGGACCACGGCGGTGTCGAACACCCGCCCCGGCCCGCCGGACAGGAACGCGGTGTCGAGCAGCGGCAGACCGCGGCCGGGCAGGCCCTTGGCGTAGCGGACCCGGCCGATGTGCTGCCGGGTCCGGGCGGCGTACAGGGCGGCGGCCGCCAGCAGGACGGCCGGGACGATGAAGTAGCTGTTGTGCCACATGGGCTGTTCCCCCGAGATGGTGACGGTGCGTCAGGATCAGGTGCCGCCGGGTTCGCCGGCGGCCCGGCCGCCGGCTAGCGGCGCGGGGCCGGGCGCAGGGCCCGGCGCAGGCGCGCGAGCGGGCCCGGCGGCCGTACGGGTGCCGGGTGGAGCCACTGCTCCAGGGCCCGGCGGTGGTCGTCGGCGAGCGGGCCGCCTTCGGTGAGCGCCCACTGCGCGAAGGCCCGGGCGTCGGCCCGGTAGCCGCCGGTCTGCGGGTGGGAGCGGGCGTAGCCGAGGAAGAGCGGCCCGTACTGCGCCCCGAGCGTCCGGGGCAGGTCCGGGGCGACCTTGGCGGTGGTGTCCCGCCGCTTGGCGGCCAGGCCGGTGGACTGGGCGCGGACCTGCCGCTCGTCGAAGCCGGGCGGGACGGGCCCGCCGGCCACCAGGGCGGCCAGCAGCTCCTCCTGGCGCCGGGCCAGGCGCCGCCGGGCGGCGGCGAGGTCCTGCTCCGTGAGGTCCTGCTCGGCGGGACCGCGCTCGGCGGGACTCTTTTCGGCGGGGCCCTGCGCGGCGGGGTCGTGGTCGGTGGCGGGACGCGGGCCGCTGTTCTCCCGCGCCGTCCTCGTCAGGTCGCTCATCGCCGGGTGCTCCCCTCCAGCACCCGGCGGATGGCGTCCAGTTCACCGGCCAGCTCGCTGGGCGGCGGGAAGTTGGCGTCCCGCTCCAGCAGCACCCCGGGCGGGGCGACCCGCGCGCAGAGTTCGGCCAGCACCTCCAGCACCGGTTCGGTGACGGGGTGGGCGTGGGTGTCGTGCCAGACGCCGTCGACCAGGGTGCCGCCCGCGACGTGGACGTAGGCGAGCGCCTCCAGTGGCAGGCGGTCGAGCTCGGCGGCCGGGTCGATGCCGAGGTTGACCCGGTTGGTGTGCAGGTTGGCGACGTCGATCAGCAGCCGGACGCCGGTGCGCTCGACGAGCTCGGCGAGGAACTGGCCCTCGGTGAACTCGTCGTCCGGCCAGGCGAGCTGGGCGGCGATGTTCTCCAGGGCGAGCGGCACCGGCAGGTGGTCCTGGGCGATCCGGACGTTCTCGGCGATCACCCGCAGCGAGTCCCGGGTGCGGGGGACGGGCAGCAGGTGGCCGGCCTCCAGGCCGCCGGCCCGGACGAACGCCAGGTGTTCGCTGACCAGCGGGGAGTCGAGTGCCAGCGCGGCCTCGGCGAGCCGGTCGAGGCGGCCGGGGTCGGGCAGGCCGGCGCCGCCGAGGCCGAGGCCGACGCCGTGCGGGACGACGGTGACGCCGCGTCCGCGCAGCACGGTCAGGGACTCGGGCAGGTGGTCGGCGCAGATGTTCTCGGCGACCACCTCGACCCAGTCCAGGCCGGGCCGGCTCTCGACCACGGTGTCGATCTCGCTGCGCCAGCCGAGGCCGACGCCCAGACGGGGCGCGGCCTCCCGGGACGCGGCTTCTCGGCGCGCGGTTCCCAGGGGTGCGGCTCCTCGGCTCGCGGTGGCGGAGGCAGGCAGTTCCAGGGCAGGGGAAGTCATCGGTTCGCCCCCTTCGGAGGGCCGGGTGGGAGGGCCGTCGAGCGGTGCGGGCGTCGTCGCCGGAACCGCGCGGCCGTGCTGCTGAGAATGTCCCCGGGCGGGGTGGCTGCCAAGCCTCGCCCGGTCTTCTCAGAGCATTATTTGAGCATGTCGTACCGGTCGTGAGGGACTTTGGTCCCGAGCCCGGGCCGTCCGCGCAGGTGGGGCGCCCTTCCGGCGGGAAAACCGGAGGCGCCGGACGGGCCGGCGGGGCTAGCGTGGGAATCCATGACTTCTTCGAATTCCTCCTCCGTGACGATCCGTGACTTCCGCCCCGAGGACGCCGTGGCCGTCGCCGCGGCCCACCGGGCCGGGCGCGAACACCTGGTGCTCTCCGCCGAGACGCTGGTCTGGTTGAACGCCCAGCCCAGCCCCGAGGAGCACTTCCGCACCTTCGTCGCCGAGCTGGACGGCCGGGTGGTCGGCGCGGTGCGCTGCGGGGTGGTGCTCGGCACGACGACCACGGGCGTCGGCCACGCCAACGGCAGCGTGCTGCCGGAGTACCGGCGGCGCGGCGCGGCCACCGCCCTGCTGGCCGCGGCCGAGCGGCACCTGACCGGGCACGGCGTGACGGAGCTGCACACCTGGCTGGACGACGAGCCCGCCCCGCAGGCCTTCGCCACCGCCCGGGGCTACCGGATCGGGCGCACCATGCAGTTCGCCGGACGGAACCTCGCGCTGCCGCTGCCGCCCGCCCCCGTACGGCCGGCCGGTGTCGAGCTGCGCCCGGCCGCCGACTGGGCGGACGACCCGTACCCGGTGTTCCTGGTCGAGGCGGACGCCATCCTGGACGAGCCCGGCAGCGAGGTGCCGATGGACGCCCTCACGTACGAGGACTGGCTGCGCAACGACTGGGCCAGGCCGGACCGGGACGCGGCGCTGAGCGTCGTCGCCGTGGTGGACGGACGGCCGGCCGCGTTCAGCATGGTGCAGACCGACGGCGTGGACCGCTACTGGTCCGCGTTCACCGCCTGCCGCCGGGAGTTCCGCGGCCGGGGGCTGAGCAAACTGGCCAAGCTGGAGTCGCTGCGGCTCGCCGCGGCGGCCGGCTACCGGCACGCGTACACCAGCAACGACACGACCAACGGGCCGATGCTGGCGATCAACGCCTGGCTCGGCTACGAGCGCTGCGCGGGGGAGCGCAAGGGGATCAAGCAGCTGGAGCGGTCGGCGGAGCAGGGGATCTGACGCTCCCCCCGGAACCGGACCCCGGACCGAATCCCGGGCCGGACCCCGGCCCGGCACGGACCGATCCCCGGCCCGGCGCGGACCCAACCGGGGCCCGGGCCGGGCCACTTCGGCCAGATGTGGTCCAGACCACGTGGGACGAATCGGGACAGCTCGGGTTGCTTCGGGCGCTAAGTGGCTTGAACTGTAATGGTTTTGCTCCACTCCTGTCACGACATGGGCATAATCGCGCACATGACGATCAGCCGTGCGAACGTGAGCGCGATTGCCGAGGACCTGTACGTGTGGCTCCCGCCGAAGCGGGGCTGGGGCCTGGCCAACTGCGGGCTGCTGGCCTCGGAGACCACCGCGCTCTGGATCGACACGCCGTACGACCCCTCGATGGCCGGGGAGTTCCTCGCCGCGAGCCGGCGGCTGCTGCCGGACGGCGTCGGGATCGACCGGGTGGTCGTCACCCACGCCAACGGGGACCACCTGTGGGGCGCCGGGGTGCTGCCGGACGCCGAAGTGATCGCCACCCGCGAGGCGCTGGAGCACATCCACTGGGAGCCCACCCCGCAGCAGCAGCACGCGCTGGTCGTCAACAGCGACCCGCAGTCGGCGCTCGGCGGCTACCTGAGGGAGCACTTCGGGCAGTTCGACTGGTCCGGCACCGCGCCGGTGCGCCCCGACACCGTCTTCACCGGCGAACTGGAGCTGACCGTCGGCCGCTACCCCGTGCGGATCACCAGCCTGCCCGCCGCCCACACGGGCGGGGACCTCATGGTCCACCTCCCGCACCAGCGCGCGGTCTTCACCGGCGACGTGATCTTCTCCTCGACGCCCGAGCAGCCCGGCGACCACCCCTCGCACTGGGCCGGACCGCTGGAGAACGTCATCGGCGCCTGCGAGCAGGCCCTCGCCACCGGCGCGGAGATCTTCGTGCCCGGCCACGGCCCGGTGCTGGACCGCGACGGCGTCCGGGAGCACATCGGCTACCTCGCCTACGTCCGCGAGCGCGCCCACGCCCTGCACGCCGCAGGCATACCCGCGCTGGACGCCGCCCGGCGGGTGATCGCCGAACAGCGCCACCCCGAACTCGGCCTGCCCGAGCGACTGGTGCTCACCCTCGCGGCCGAGTACCGGCACCTGGACGGCTCCGCGGCCCCCGGCGCCCTGGAGGCCATGGGCCAGGTCGCCCTGGTGGCCCGGGAACTGGCCGAGGACGCCGCCCGCTCCCCGCGCCCCCGCGCCGCCGGGAACTGACCCCGCCCGCGCTCCCGGAACGCGCCCCTCCCGGCAGGTCCGGCCGCACCACCCGGTCCCACCCGCAAGCACCCCCCGAGGACTTCGATGACGCAGATCGCGCTGATCGTCCTGGCGCTGGTCGCCGCCGTGGCCGCGGCCGTGCTCGCCCGCGGCCGGGCCGGGGCCGTCGCCCGGGCGACTGCCGCCGAGACCGCGCTCGGCCGGAGCGAGGAGCGCACCCGGGCCGCCGAGGGCAGGCTCGCCCGCGCCGAGCAGCAGCAGCGCGAGGCGCAGGAGGCCGCCCGGCGCTCCGCCGAGGAGGCCCAGCTGGCGCAGGAGCGCACCCGCGCCGCCGAGGACAGCGTCCGCGAGGCTCAGGAAGCGGCCCGGCACGCGCAGGACACCGTCCGGGACGCCCTGCAGCAGGGCGCCGCCGCGACCGACCGGGCCGAGCGGGCCGAGAGCGCGCTCGCGGCCGCCGAGGCGCGGGCGACCGCGTTGCTCGCCGAGATCGGCCACCTCGCCCAGGAGCGGATCGCCGCCACCGCCGTACGGCTCACCCACGGCAATGCCCCGCTGGTCGGCCCACTGGACCCGCAGGCCGTCGGCCCCGAGGCGGTCCGGGCGCTGCAGGCCGTCCTGGACGCCGCGCACGCCGCCCTCGCCGACGAGCGCGAGCGGGTGGACGCCGCCGCCCGCGCCGCCATGCGCGGCGCCACCTCCCGGATCCAGACCCTGCTGTACCAGATCCAGAGCCTGGTCCAGCAGCTCCAGCACGAGCACGACGACCCGCGGCTGCTGGAGGTCGACTTCCGCAACGAGGTCGCGCTGCGCCGGATCCAGACCATCGCGGTGCTCTGCGAGGCCTGGCCGGGCCTGGCCCGCACCGACTCGCCGCTCGCCGAGGTGGTCGTCGGCGCGCTCTCCCGGGTGCCCGGCTACGCCCGGATCAAGGTCGCCAACCACCTGCGCGAACAGCGCCTCGCCGTGGTCGCCCGGGCCGCCGAGCCGATCGCCGTCACCATCGCCGAGCTGCTCGCCAACGCCACCGCCTACTCCCACCCGGAGACCGATGTCCCGGTCACCGTCCAGCAGGGCGGCCGCGGCGCGCTGGTGATCATCGACGACAGCGGCATCGGCATGGACGAGGACCAGCTGCGCCGCGCCCGCCGACTGCTGGCCGGCCCGCCCGACATGCTGCTCACCGAGCTCGGCAACCCGCCCAAGACCGGCTTCGCGGTGATCGGCAAGCTGGCCCGCCAGTACGGCTTCTCCTGTCACGTCGAGCCCTCGCCGTACGGCGGCATGCGGACCATCCTGCGCATCCCGGCCGCGCTGGTGACCGTCGTGGACGACGAGCAGCCGCTGTCGGTGCTCACCCCGCTGCCGCTGCGGGCCGGCGCCGGGCCGGCCCCGGCGCCCACCGTCGCGGCCGTCCCGCCGATGCGCGACGCGGACGAGCAGGACGGCCCGCAGCTCGCCGACCGCCACAACCAGCCGGGCCCGCACCCGGCCCCGGCCATCCGGGTGGTGCCCGATCCGGTGGCGTCCGATCCGGTCGCGGACGGCCGGACGGATGGCCGGACGGATGGCCAGGCAGACGGCCGGACGGACGGCGCGACGGCAAGGGGTGACGAGCCGGCCGGCGATGCGCCGCTCGGCGCCACCCCGAAGGACGGTGCGACGGCCGGTGCGACGGCCGGTGCGCCCGCGGCGGACACACCCATGGCCGACGACGGCACCGGCCTGCCCACCCGGCGGCGCCGCCGTCCGCTGGCCGCCGAGCAGCCGCCCGGCACGAGGCCCGTCCCCGTTCGCGCCCCGGCGTCCGACCGCACCGCGGCGTCCGACCGTGCCCCGGCGTCCGCCCGCACCCCCGAGCAGGCCGCCGCCCACTGGCAGGCGCTGCAGCAGGGCACCGACTCCGGCCGGGCCGCCGTGGCCCGGGCCGCCCGCGAGGAGACCGGCGCCGCCGGCACCCCCGCCGCCCCCGGCGGCACCACCCCCGGCCACGACCCCGGCGACACCACCGCCGGCCACGACCCGGGTGACCAGAGCGCCGGTCAGACCTTAGAAGGAGCCGAGCAGTGAGCAGCACGCCCAGCCCGACCACCACCGACGAGATCTCGTGGGTGCTGACCCCGTTGCTGGAGCTGCCGGGGGTGCTGCACGCGGTCATCGCCACCGGGGACGGCCTGGTCGAGGGCGCCTCGGGCGGCCTGGAGCGCGCCTCGGCCGAGCGGGTCGCCGCGATGACCGCCACCGTGCACGCCGCCGCCCGGGCCTTCACCGCCGCGTTCACCGACGCCGAGCGCCCCAGGCTGGCCCAGACCGTGGTGGAGTCCGACCTCGGCTACGCCATCGTGGTGCCCGCCGGGGAGAACACCTCGCTCGCCGTGTTCACCTCGCCGGACGCCCAACTCGGCAACGTGGCCTACCAGATGCAGCTGCAGGTCGCCGCCCTCGGTCGCGCGCTCGCGAGCCCGACCCGGCGGCAGGACGACGACGGCCGGTCATGACCGCCGCCCCCCGCAGGCGGATGGTGCCCGCCTACCTGGCCACCGGCGGCCGCAGCCGCCCCGGCACCAAGGGCTTCGAGCGGCTGACCGTGCTGTTCGCCGACCGCGCCGACCCGCCGACCGCGCTCGAACCCGAACACCGCCGGCTCTGGGAACTGCTGCGCCCCGGCGCACTGACCGTGGTGGAGGCCGCCGCGCACCTGCGCCTGCCGGTCAGTGCCACCGTCTTCCTCGCGGCCGATCTGGTCGAGTCGGGCTGCCTGCACGCCCGCGCACCGATCCCGCGCGCCCAGCAGACCGACCGCTCCATCGTCGAGAGGCTCCTCGTTGGACTCCGTGCGCTCCGGTGACCCGGCCGCCCGGCCGGACCCGGAAGACCAGAGCCGGGTGGGCTACCTGCCCGACCGGGACCAGACGCTGATGAAGCTGGTGGTGGCCGGCCCGTTCGGGGTCGGCAAGACCACCCTCATCCGCACCCTCTCGGAGATCGCCACCCTGCACACCGAGGAGGCGATGACCGAGACCGGCCGCCCGGTGGACGATCTGGCCGGCCTGCCCGAGAAGGCCACCACCACCGTCGCCGTCGACTTCGGCCGGCTCACCCTGCCCGGCAACGTCGTGCTCTACATGTTCGGCACCCCCGGCCAGCGGCGGTTCTTCCCGCTCTGGCAGGACATCGCCCGCGGCGCCGTGGGCGCCCTGGTGCTCGCCGACACCCGCCGGCTGGCCGACTCCTTCGAGATCATGGACATGGTCGAGGAGCAGGGCCTGCCGTACGCCGTCGCCGTCAACCGCTTCCCGGACGCGCCGGAGCACGCGGTCGAGGTGCTGCGCACCCACCTGGACCTGCACGCCGCGACCCCGTTGCTGCTCTGCGACGCCCGCGAGCGCGACAGCAGCCTGGACGCGCTGATCGCGCTGGCCGAGCACGTCCTGGACGCCCTGCCCGCCGCCCCCGCCACCTCGGACCCCGCCACCCCGGAGCAGCCGTGACCGTCGAGTCCCGCCCGACCCCGATCCACGGCCCGGTCTTCGCCGCCGACCCCCAGCTGGTCTACGAGCGGCTGCGGCGGCACGGCGCGGTCGCCCCGGTCGAGGTCGCGCCCGGCGTCGAGGCCCTGCTGGTCACCGACTACCAGGCCGCACTGGACCTGCTGCGCGACACCGACACCTTCTCCAAGGACTCCCGGGCCTGGCAGCGCACCGTCCCGCCGGACTCCCCGCTGCTGCCGGTGCTCGGCTACCGCCCGACCGCGCTGTTCAGCGACGGCGAGACCCACGCGCGCTACCGGGCGGTGATCACCGACGCCCTCGCGCTGTTCGAACCGCACCGGCTCCAGCGCCAGGTCGCCGGGACCGCGCACCGGCTGATCGACCGCTTCGCCGCCGTCGGGCACGCCGACCTGATCGCCGAGTACGCCCGCCGGCTGCCCGCCTTCGCGCTCACCACCTGGTTCGGCGTGCCGCAGGAGCAGCGCGAGGAGGTGGTGGACGCGATCACCGGGCTGATCGAGTCCACCGCGCGGGCCGGCGCCTCGTACGGGAAGCTCCTGGCGGTGGTCACCGCGATGGTCGCCGAGCGCCGCGCGCGCCCCCGGAACGACCTCACCTCGATGTTCGTCACCCACCCGGTCGGGCTGGACGACGACGAGGTGATCCGGCAGATCACCCTGACCCTGATCGCCGGGCACGAGCCGACCACCAACCTGATCGGCAACGCCCTGCTGCGGCTGCTCACCGACGCCCGCTACGCCGGCTCGCTGTTCGGCGGGGCGATGACCGCCCACCAGGCGATCGACGAGGTGCTCTGGCACGAGCCGCCGATGGCCAACCTCTCGGCCCACTACCCGCGGTACGACATCACCTTCCACGGCCGCGAGATCAAGGCGGGCACGCTGGTCCTGGTCTCGTACGCGGCCGCCAACTCCCAGGCCGCGCCGCCCACCGACGACGGCGGGCTGCGCAGCGGGGAGAGCGCCCACCTGGCCTGGGCGGCCGGCCCGCACGCCTGCCCGGCCCGGGACCCGGCCCTGCTGATCGCGATCACCGCCATCGAGCAGCTGGGCAGCCGCCTCAGCGACCTCGAACTCTCCACCCCCGCCGAGGACCTGCTCTGGCGCCCGGGCCCGTTCCACCGGGCGCTGATGCACCTTCCGGTCCGCTTCGCACCGGTCGAGGGGTAGGCCCGGACACGCCCGCCCGGACAGCACGCAGGCCCGGGACAGCACGCACGCCCGGGCACTCGGGCCCGAACGGCAGGAGGCCCGGACACCGTACGTGTCCGGGCCTCCTGCCGTTCGTCGCTCAGCCCTGCTCGGCCGGCTTCAGCGTCAGCGAGACGCTGTTGATGCAGTACCGCTGGTCCGTCGGTGTGCCGTAGCCCTCGCCCTCGAAGACGTGCCCGAGGTGCCCGCCGCAGCGGGCGCAGCGCACCTCGACCCGGCGCATGCCGAGCGAGGTGTCCTCGATGTACTGGACCCGGTCCCCGGCCAGCGGCGCGTAGTAGGACGGCCAGCCGCAGTGGCTGTCGAACTTGGTCTCGGAGCTGAACAGTTCGGCCCCGCAGGCCCGGCAGCCGTAGACGCCGACCGTCCTGGTGTCGGTGTACTCACCGGTGAACGGGCGCTCGGTGCCCGCCTCGCGGAGCACGTGGTACTCCTCGGGGCTGAGCTCGGCGCGCCACTCGGCCTCGGTCTTCTCGATCTCGTAGCTCATCACGGCTCCCGGTCGCGGCGTACGTGCGTGCGTGTGTCAGACGTTGGAAGCAACGTTCGCGAGGTGCTCGAGGATTTCCGGGCCCAGGTTGGTGACGTCCCCGGCGCCCATCGTGAGCAGCAGGTCGCCCGGGCGGGCGAGGCCGGCCAGCACGGCGGGAGCGGCGGCGAAGGAGTGCTCGGCGGCGACCTCGGCGCCGGCCCGGCGGGCGGCGTCGACGATCAGCTCGCTGGTCACGCCAGGGATCGGGTCCTCGCGGGCCGGGTAGATGTCCAGCACCACCGAGGCGTCGGCCAGCGCCAGGGCCCGGCCCATCTCCTCGGAGAGCTGCTGGGTGCGGCTGAACAGGTGCGGCTGGAAGACCACCAGCACCCGGCCACCGCCGGTCAGGCCCTCGCGGATCGCCTCCAGGTCGGCGGTCATCTCGGTGGGGTGGTGGGCGTAGGAGTCGATCACCTGGACCCCGGCGGCCTCGCCCTTGAGCTGGAGGCGGCGGCGCACGCCGGTGTAGGCGCCGAGCGCCTTGGCCAGGTCGGCGGCCGGGACGCCCAGCGCGACGCCGGCGGCCAGCGCGGCCACCGCGTTGTGGGCGTAGTGCCGGCCGGGCACCGAGACGGTGAACGCCAGCTCGGCGCCGTCCAGCAGCACGGTCACCTCGCTGGTCATGCCGCGGGCGACCACCGACAGCACCCGCAGGTCGGCGTCCTCGGCGGAGCCGACCGTCACCACGTTCAGGTCCTCGCGTCCGGCCACCCGGGAGGTGAGCTCGCGGGCGCCGTCGTGGTCGGCCGAGACCACCAGGGTGCCGCCGGGGACGATCCGGCCGACGAAGGTCTCGAAGGACTCGTAGATCTCCTCGATCGACGCGTAGTTGGCGTGGTGGTCCAGCTCCACGTTGAGCACGATCGCCACCTCCGGCGCGTACTTGTGGAAGCTGCGGTCGCTCTCGTCCGCCTCGGCGACGAAGATCTCGCCGGTGCCGTGGTGGGCGTTGGAGCCGGGCGCGTCGAGGTCGCCGCCGATCGCGTAGGACGGGTCCAGGCCCAGCTCGCCGAGGGCGACGGCGAGCATGCTGGTGGTGGTGGTCTTGCCGTGGGTGCCGGCCACCGCCAGCGCCCGCCGGCCGCCCATCAGCGCGGCCAGCGCGTCGGAGCGGTGCACCACCGGGATGCCGCGCTCGTGGGCGACGGCCAGCTCCGGGTTGTCGGCGCGGATCGCGCTGGAGACGACCACGCTGCTGGTGCCGTCCGGCACGTGCTCGGCGGCGTGGCCGACGTGCACGGTGGCACCGAGGGCGCGCAGCGCGAGGACGGTCTCGGACTCCTTGGAGTCGCTGCCGGAGACGCTGGCCCCGCGCACGGCGAGGATCTTCGCCAGGCCGGACATCCCGGCGCCGCCGATGCCGATGAAGTGCGGGGCGTGCAGGTCGTGCGCGGCGTCGTTCAAGGCGTGGCTCCGTAGGGGCGGGGGCAGACAGGGCGGGCGGACGGGACGGGAGGACGGAATCGTCCTCGCGGGCGGACCGCAAGGACGATTCTGCACCACCGCCGCGCCGGGCCAGGAGTCGCTCAGGAGTCGCTGGCGAACAGCCTGAGCACCGGGACCCCCACCTTGTGCCGGGCCTGGGAGGCCCAGTCGCGGTGGAAGAACTCCTCCACGAAGTGCGGGGAGGTGAGCACCACCACCTCGTCCGCCCGCTGCTCCTCGACGACCGCGCGCAGCCGCTCCAGCGGCCTCTCCTCGACCAGCTCGCCCACCGCCCCGGCCCCGGCCGTGCGCAGGTGGCGCAGGCTGTGCTCCAGCGACTCGGTCGCCACCGTCGGCGCGTTCCCGGACTCGTCGTGCTCGTGGACCACCTTGTCGAGGTGGCCGAGGGCGACGTCGTCGAGCGCCCGCAGCAGTTCGTCCTGCCTGCCGCGCGGCTGCATCAGGACGACGAAGGACACCTCCTCCTCGCCGTGGAGCGTGGTGACGAGTTCCACGTCCGCGTCGGAGAGAGCCTTTTCGATCATCAGTACCGTCTTGAACACGTGAGTCCCTTCCAGTGGCCGGCCCCCGGGCCCCGGCATCGCATAACGGGATCACGATCGGGGGGTCACGGGGTCATCCGAACCCAGGTGACGCAGGTAGCGAGTGAAGAGGAATCCTTTCTGCTCGATCAATGAGACCAGCTCCATCCGCTGCACGTCCGGCATTCCGGCATCGTGGAGGATGCGCGGCGCGTCGCCGCCGGTGAGCAGCGGGGCCAGCGACAGGCACAGCTCGTCCAGCAGGCCGGCCGCCGCGAACTGCCCCAGCAGACGCGGGCCGCCCTCGGTCAGCAGCCGGGTCCAGCCCCGCTCGGCCAGGGCCGCCACGCCCGCCCGCAGGTCCACCGAACCCGTGCCCGCGAGCACCAGGTCGGCCACCTCGGCCACCGCCCGACGACGCTCCGCATCGGCGTCCTCGGTGGTGATCACCACCGTCCTGACCAGCGGTTCGGTGAACAGCGGCGCGGACAGGTCCAGCCGCAGCGAGCGGCTCACCACGGCGATCACCGGGGCGGGCGCCTGGCCCGCCGCCGCCCGGGCCGCCGCGAACTCCCGGCGCGCCCGGGCCGGCCGGTAACCCTCGGCGCGGACCGTCTCCGCGCCCACCACTACCACGTCCGACAGGGCCCGCAGCACCCCGAAGATCCGCTTGTCCGCGTCGCCGGAGAGGCCCTCCGAGAGCCCGTCCAGCCTGGCCCCGCCGTCCAGGCCGGACACCATGTTGGCGCGCAGCCAGGGGCGCCCCTGATTCACCTGTTCGGGGTACGCGTAGACGGCGGCGAGCGATTCCAGTGCGGCCGGATCCGCGGGCCGGCCGCCCAGCGGGCTGATCAACTGTTGCATGATCCCAGTCTTCCACCGCCGGCCGTGCTCCGTCCGGGGCCGCGGGTCGTTCGGACGGCGTACGGGGCAGGCGTACCCTCTACTGATGTGCCCGCAGCCTCCCACTCCGCAACCGCGAACGAGCCGATAGCCGCCGCACTCGTGTCCGGCTCCCCGATCGCGCTCACCTCCCGCCGTCCCGTCGTGCCCGCCGAGCGGCTGGTCGCCGAGATGGTCCCGCCGCCCCGGTTCGCCGACGTGAGCTTCGGGACGTACATCCCGGACCCGACCCAGCCGAGCCAGTACGAGGCCGTCCAGGTCCTGGAGCAGTTCGCGGCCACCCTCGGCGGAGGAAACGGTTCGCCGCCCAAGCGCAGCTGGTTCCGCCGCTCCGCCCCCGCGCCCACCGGCCCCGCCGGGGTCTACCTCGACGGCGGCTACGGCGTCGGCAAGACCCACCTGCTCGCCTCGCTCTGGCACGCCGCCCCCGGCCCCAAGGCCTTCGGCACCTTCGTCGAGCTGACCAACCTGGTCGGCGCGCTCGGCTTCCAGCAGGCCGTGCGAACCCTCTCCGGGCACACGCTGCTCTGCATCGACGAGTTCGAGCTGGACGACCCGGGCGACACCGTGCTCGTCTCCACCCTGCTCGGCCGGCTGGTCGAGAACGGCGTGAAGCTGTGCGCCACCTCGAACACCCTGCCGGAGAAGCTCGGCGAGGGCCGCTTCGCCGCCGCCGACTTCCTGCGCGAGATCCAGGGCCTGTCCGCGCACTTCCGCCCGATGCGGATCGACGGCCAGGACTACCGCCACCGCGGCCTGCCGGACGCCCCGCCGCCGTACTCCGACGAGGCCGTCGGAGACGTCGCGGACCGCACCCCCGGCGCCTCGCTGGACGACTTCGACGCCCTGCTCGCCCACCTCTCCGCCGTCCACCCCAGCCGCTACGGCGCGCTGCTGGACGACGTCACCGCGGTCTGCCTGCGCGGCGTCAAGCAGGTCGACGACCAGTCCACCGCGCTGCGCCTGGTCGTCCTCGCCGACCGCATGTACGACCGCGAGCTGCCGATCACCGCCTCCGGCCTGCCCTTCGACCGGGTCTTCCCGGAGGAGATGCTGCGCGGCGGCTACCGCAAGAAGTACCTGCGCGCCATCTCCCGCCTGGTCGCCCTCGCCCGGGACAGCGCCAAGGCCTGACCCGTGACCCTCCCCCTCGCTCGGCAGTTGTTCCCACTGCCGGGCGAGGAGACCGATCAGGTCGAACGGGCACGCCGCGCGCAGAAGGTTTGCGAGGCGGAGCACCGGCCCGCCGCCGATCACGAGATCTACGACCGGGAGGAGCAGCGATGAGCAGCGGCTACCACACCCGCTGGACCGTGCCGGCGGAGCACCGGGAGAGCGAGGAGTACCGCGCGGCCGGGCGGCGGATGGCGCTGGCCGAGGCCGTGTACGCCCGGCGCTCCGCGCTCGGGTGGACACTCGCCGAGCTCGCCGAGCGGACCGGGCTGGACGAGGAGACCGTCGAGGGCATCGAGGAGAGTGGGGTCGATCCGACCCTTCCGCTGATCGAGCGACTCGCCGCCGCCTTCGACTCCGTCGTGCGGATCGACCCCGCCCGGGAGCCGGCCATGAGCTTCGAGGCCCACGCGGCCTGATCGAACCGGCCTCGCTTGTCAGTGGTGGGTCGTACCGTTGAGTGGTGCGTCCCATCACGAGTATTGAGCGGTCCGTGGCGCCCTTCGAGGTCGTCAGTCCCTTCCAGCCGAACGGCGACCAGCCGGCGGCGATCGCCGAGCTGGAACGGCGGATCAGGGGAGGGGAGAAGGACGTCGTGCTGCTCGGTGCCACCGGCACCGGCAAGTCGGCCACCACGGCCTGGATGATCGAGAAGCTGCAGCGCCCCACCCTGGTGATGGCGCCGAACAAGACGCTGGCCGCGCAGCTGGCCAACGAGTTCCGCGAGCTGCTGCCCAACAACGCCGTCGAGTACTTCGTCTCGTACTACGACTACTACCAGCCCGAGGCGTACGTCCCGCAGACGGACACCTACATCGAGAAGGACTCCTCGATCAACGAGGAGGTCGAGCGGCTGCGCCACTCGGCGACCAACTCGCTGCTCACCCGCCGGGACGTCATCGTGGTCGCCTCGGTCTCCTGCATCTACGGCCTCGGCACCCCGCAGGAGTACGTCGACCGGATGGTGCGGCTCAAGGTCGGCCAGGAGATCGACCGGGACGACCTGCTGCGCCGCTTCGTCGACATCCAGTACGCCCGCAACGACGTGGCCTTCACCCGCGGCACCTTCCGGGTCCGCGGCGACACCATCGAGATCTTCCCGGTCTACGAGGAGCTCGCCGTCCGGATCGAGATGTTCGGCGACGAGATCGAGGCGCTGTACACCCTGCACCCGCTCACCGGCGAGATCATCAGCCAGGACGAATCCGTCCACGTATTCCCCGCCTCGCACTACGTGGCCGGCCCCGAGCGCATGGAGCGCGCGATCACCGGCATCGAGAAGGAGCTGGAGGGGACGCTCGCCCGGCTGGAGAAGCAGGGCAAGCTGCTGGAGGCCCAGCGGCTGCGGATGCGCACCACCTACGACATCGAGATGCTGCGCCAGATCGGCACCTGCTCGGGCGTCGAGAACTACTCGATGCACTTCGACGGCCGTGAGCCCGGCTCCCCGCCGAACACCCTGCTCGACTACTTCCCGGACGACTTCCTCCTGGTCATCGACGAGTCGCACGTCACCGTCCCGCAGATCGGCGCGATGTACGAGGGCGACGCCTCGCGCAAGCGCACCCTGGTCGAGCACGGCTTCCGGCTGCCCTCCGCGATGGACAACCGCCCGCTGAAGTGGGAGGAGTTCCTGGAGCGGATCGGCCAGACCGTCTACCTGTCGGCGACGCCCGGCCCGTACGAGCTGTCGCGCGGTGACGGCCAGGTCGAGCAGATCATCCGCCCGACCGGCCTGATCGACCCCGAGGTGATCGTCAAGCCGACCGAGGGCCAGATCGACGACCTGGTGCACGAGGTCCGTCAGCGGGTGGAGCGGGACGAGCGCGTCCTGGTCACCACGCTGACCAAGAAGATGGCCGAGGACCTCACCGACTACATGCTCGGCCTGGACATCCGGGTCCGGTACCTGCACAGCGACGTGGACACGCTGCGCCGGGTGGAGCTGCTGCGGGAGCTGCGGGCGGGCCGGTACGACGTGCTGGTCGGCATCAACCTGCTGCGCGAGGGCCTGGACCTGCCCGAGGTGTCGCTGGTGGCGATCCTGGACGCGGACAAGGAGGGCTTCCTGCGCTCCGGCACCTCGCTGATCCAGACGATCGGCCGTGCCGCCCGCAACGTCTCCGGCCAGGTCCACATGTACGCGGACAGGATCACTCCCTCGATGGAGAAGGCCATCGACGAGACCAACCGCCGCCGGGCCGTGCAGCAGGCCTACAACAAGGAGCACGGGATCGACCCGCAGCCGCTGCGCAAGAAGATCGGCGACATCCTGGACACCCTCGCCCGCGAGGACGTGGACACCGACGAGCTGCTCTCCACGGGCTACCGCAACCAGGGCAAGGGCAAGGCCCCGGTGCCGTCGCTGGGCGCGGAGCGCAAGCCGGCCAAGTCCCTGCCCGCCGCCGAACTGGCGGACCTCATCCAGGAGATGACCGACCGGATGCACACGGCCGCCGCCGACCTCCAGTTCGAGGTCGCGGCCCGGCTGCGCGACGAGGTCAAGGAGCTGAAGAAGGAACTGCGGCAGATGCGCGAGGCGGGTGTGGCGTAGGTGCCCCGCGCGAGCGCGCCCGCGCGGTGACCGGGCTTGGCCGGAATGGCACCGGTCAAGCCCGCGGGTGTCTCAGGCTTGCCACAAACGGGGAAACCCGGGGGAGGGCGGGGTGCCGCAGGGCCTAGGCTGGCCTGCGGCATCGTGCCCTCGGGACGGGGTTGCGGGCCGTACGCAGAGGGGGCCTCAGCCGGGGGACGGCGACGGGGTGTTCCACCGTGGAGCCGTGCGGGTGTGACCGCGCGGCCGGCAGAGAGGACAACGTCGTGTCGGTGAACCTGGCCAAGGGGCAGCGGGTCAGCCTCCAGAAGGGTCAGGGCGCCGCCCTGACCGTGGTCCGGATGGGCCTCGGCTGGCGGGCCGCCCCCAAGCGCGGGCTGTTCGGCAGTCGCACCCGGAAGATCGATCTGGATGCCTCGGCGCTGCTGTACGCCGAGCGGACCCCGTCCGACGTGGTGTTCTTCTCGCACCTGGAGAGCAACGACGGCTCCGTGCGGCACACCGGGGACAACCTGGAGGGCGGCTCCGGGGCCGAGGACGACGAGGCGATCCTGGTCGACCTGGCGCACGTGCCCGTGCACATCACCCAGGTGGTGTTCACGGTCAGCTCGTACACCGGGCAGACCTTCGCCGAGGTGCAGCGGGCGCACTGCCGGCTGGTGGACGAGACCACCGGGCTGGAGCTGGCCCGCTACGAGCTGGCGGGCGGCGGGCCGCACACCGGGCAGATCATGGCCAAGGTGGTCCGGGACGGCGACGGCGGCTGGGAGATGCAGGCGATCGGCGCGCCGGCCAAGGGGCGCACCTTCCAGGACCTGCTGCCGGCGATCGAGCCGTACCTGTAGCCCGGGCGGCTCCCGCCCCTCCCCGCAGGACCCACCACTCCCCGCTCCCGCGGTACTCGCGGCACCCGCGGCACCCGCGGCACCCGCCGCCCCGGCTCCCAGGGCTCCCAAGCCCCCCGGGTTCCGGTGGCCCGCCTTGACGGTCTTTACCTTCTTTACCTTTCTTTGGAGAAGCTGTTACTCTCGTTGGCAGCGGAGGGGAGTATTCCTCGACAGCCGACCCCGTCATCACGGGTGCCCGTCGCGGCACCCCGGGGCGCTGGCCCGATGGGCGGAAGAGACCTCCGGCAGTGACGATGACTGTCTCGCCTACCTGCCGGAGGAGCAGTAGTGGACGTTTCCATGACCATGTGGGTCTCCACGATCCTGGTGCTGATCGCACTGATCGTGGCGGACTTCTTCATCGGAGGGCGCAAGCCGCACGAGGTCTCGATCAAGGAGGCCGGGATCTGGACGGCCGTCTGGGTCGTCCTGGCGGTCCTCTTCGGTGGCTTCCTCTGGTGGCACTCCGGTGCGCAGCCGGCGGGTGAGTTCTTCGCCGGCTACATCACCGAGAAGTCGCTCAGTGTCGACAATCTCTTCGTGTTCATCCTGATCATGGGCAAGTTCGCGGTGCCCAGGATCTACCAGCAGCGCGTGCTGATGTTCGGTGTGATCATCGCGCTGGTGCTCCGGGCGGTGTTCATCGCCGGCGGCGCCGCCCTGGTCTCCGAGTTCTCCTGGGTGTTCTTCATCTTCGGCGGCTTCCTGATCTGGACGGCCTGGAAGCTGATCAAGGAGGCCCGCGCCGAGGAGGAGGGCGAGGAGGAGTTCGAGGAGAACCGCGTCCTCAAGTCGATCACCCGCCGCTTCCCGGCCACCGAGGACTACCGCGGCACCAAGCTCTTCGTCCGGGAGAACGGCCGCCGGCTGATCACCCCGATGCTGATCGTCATGCTGGCGATCGGCACCACCGACGTGCTGTTCGCACTGGACTCGATCCCGGCCATCTTCGGCCTGACCCAGGACCCGTACGTGGTCTTCACCGCCAACGCCTTCGCCCTGATGGGTCTGCGCCAGCTGTACTTCCTGATCGGCGGCCTGCTGAAGAAGCTGGTCCACCTGTCGTACGGCCTGTCGGTGATCCTCGGCTTCATCGGTGTGAAGCTGGTGCTGCACGCCGCCCACGAGGCGGGCGCGGACTGGGCCCCGGAGATCGGCATCCCGTTCTCGCTGGGCTTCATCGTGGTGGTCCTGGCGATCACCACCTTCACCAGCCTGCGGGCCTCGAAGAACGCCGAGCAGGCCGAGCGCGAGAAGCTCGACGCCTGACGCCCGACGCGCCTGATGCCCGACGCGCCCTGATGCCAGGGGCGCCGGGCCGGTGCACCGCCGAGGCCCCCGCGACCGGAAACGGTTGCGGGGGCCTCGGCCGTTCGGCGGGGGCGGGGCTACCAGCCGCGCTCGCGCCACTCGTCGAGGTGCGGGCGCTCGGCGCCCAGGGTGGTGTCGTTGCCGTGGCCGGGGTAGACCCAGGACTCGTCGGGGAGGACGTCGAAGATCTTCTCGGTGACGTCGCGGTAGAGCGTCCGGAAGGCTTCCGGGTCGCCCCAGGTGTTGCCCACGCCGCCGGGGAAGAGGCAGTCGCCGGTGAAGACGTGCGGGTGGCCCTGGGGGTCGTCGTAGACCAGCACGATCGCGCCGGGGGTGTGGCCGACCAGGTGGCGGACGGTGAGCTCGACCTCGCCGACCCGCAGCCCGGCACCGTCCGCGAGCAGCAGCTCGGTGGGGACGTCGATGCCCTCGGCGTCGTGCTCGCCGGCGGCCGTCCGGGCGCCGGTGGTGGCGACCACCTCGGCCAGCGCGCCCCAGTGGTCGTGGTGCCGGTGGGTGGTGACCACCGTTTCGAGGTCGTCCCCGACGGTCTCCAGCAGCACCGGCGCGTCGGCGGCCGCGTCGATCAGGAGCTGTTCGTCGGTGGCCCGGCAGCGCAGCAGGTAGGCGTTGTTGTCGTACGGTCCGACGGCGACCTTGGTGATGATCAGGTGGGCCAGCTCCCGCACGTCCGGCGCTCCGCCGACCTTGACCGCTCCGTGGTACGTCATCCGTTCGCTCCCTCTCCAGTGGTTCCTGGGATCATCCTCGCGCCGTCAGCCCATCGGGGGAAGCCGGGGGAGGGTGGTGCCGGGGGCGTGGCGCAGGCCGTCGCCGGTGGAGCGGCCGGAGAGCCACGCGGTCAGCGCGCGGACCGGGCCCTCGACGGTCAGGGCCGGGGTGCCGGTGCCGATCACGGCGCGGTCCTCGGTGTCGTCGGCGACCAGCTCCACGGCGGGCAGGCCGGCCTCCCCGGCCAGTTCCTCGGCGAGCCCGCGGAACCGGCTGACCGCGAACTCCTGCGGCCAGTGCGCCGGGGTGTAGCCGCCGTCCAGGTCGACGTGGTGGAACTCCAGCTCCACCACGCGCTTGCCCGGGATGTCGAAGGCCGGGAAGACGTAGCCGGAGCGGTGCCTGACCCCGACGGCCCAGGCCTCGGGGTCCATCAGCGCGGCGGCCGCCAGGAAGCGCTCGTGGGACTCCCGCAGGTCGGCGAGCTGGACCTCCAGCGGGCGCGTCGCGTCGCGCTCGATGTCCTGGTCGCGGGCCTCGTTGCTGGCGTACTGGGGGACGTCGGTGCCGGTGCGGGCGCCGGTCAGCAGGTTGACCAGGGAGTCGGCGTTGCGGGCGAGGTGGGCCAGCACGTGGCCGCGGGTCCAGCCGGGCAGCGCGGAGGGCTCGGCGAGGGCCTCGGGCTTCAGCTCGGCCGCGGTGTGCAGCAGGTGCCGGGTGCTCTCCTCGACCCGGGCCAGGTGCCGGGCGGCGGCTGCGGCGGCGGAGTGCGGGTCGGTCGGCTGCGGGTCGGTCATCGAATCCGCCTTCTGTGACGAGAGGGTGCGTTGCCCGTGGGGGCTTCGCTCGTTGACCATGTGACGCTACCGCCGGATCGGGGCTCTGAGCAGGGGGTTTTCGGCTATGCGCGCCGTGCGGGTACGGACGGCCCCGGGGTGGCCCTCACTCGTTCGGGTGGTCTCCGCTGGACAGAGTCGATATTCGAACGTCTGAGCTATAGGCTGGCTGCCGCATCCTGGAAGAAGTACAGATACTCACCGCAAGCCCTCTCGCCCCGGAGAAAGGCGCCAGAAGCAGTGGCCGACCGCCTCATCGTCCGCGGTGCTCGCGAGCACAACCTCAAGAACGTCTCGCTCGACCTGCCCCGCGACTCCCTCATCGTCTTCACGGGCCTCTCCGGCTCCGGCAAGTCCTCGCTCGCCTTCGACACGATCTTCGCCGAGGGCCAGCGCCGCTACGTCGAGTCGCTGTCCTCCTACGCCCGCCAGTTCCTCGGGCAGATGGACAAGCCCGACGTGGACTTCATCGAGGGCCTCTCCCCGGCCGTCTCGATCGACCAGAAGTCCACCAACCGCAACCCCCGTTCGACCGTCGGCACCATCACCGAGGTCTACGACTACCTGCGCCTGCTGTTCGCCCGGATCGGCAAGCCGCACTGTCCGCACTGCGGCCGGCCGATCGCCAAGCAGTCGCCGCAGGCGATCGTGGACAAGGTGCTGGAGCTCGCCGAGGGCACCCGCTTCCAGGTGCTGAGCCCGGTGGTGCGCGAGCGCAAGGGCGAGTTCGTCGACCTCTTCGCCGACCTCCAGTCCAAGGGCTACTCCCGCGCCCGCGTCGACGGCGGGACGATCCAGCTCGCCGAGCCGCCGAAGCTCAAGAAGCAGGAGAAGCACACCATCGAGGTGGTGATCGACCGCCTGACCGTCAAGGACAGCGCCAAGCGGCGGCTCACCGACTCGGTGGAGACGGCCCTGCGCCTGTCCGGCGGCATGGTCGTGCTCGACTTCGTCGACCTCCCCGAGGACGACCCGGAGCGCGAGCGGATGTACTCCGAGCACCTCTACTGCCCGTACGACGACGTGTCGTTCGAGGAGCTGGAGCCGCGCTCGTTCTCCTTCAACTCGCCGTTCGGCGCCTGCCCGGACTGCTCGGGCCTGGGCAACCGGATGGAGGTCGACCCGGAGCTGGTCGTGCCCGACGTCGAGCGCTCGCTGGACGAGGGCGCGATCCACCCGTGGTCGGCCGGGCACGCCAAGGAGTACTTCCAGCGCCTGATCGACGCGCTCGCCGGGGAGCTCGGCTTCCGCACCGACATCCCCTGGGCCGGGCTGCCCGCCCGGGCCAGGAAGGCGCTGCTGTACGGGCACAAGCACCAGGTGGAGGTCCGCTACCGCAACCGCTTCGGCCGGGAGCGCTCGTACAGCACCGGCTTCGAGGGCGCGATCCCGTTCATCCAGCGCCGGCACACCGAGGCGGAGAGCGACAGCAGCCGCGAGCGCTTCGAGGGCTACATGCGCGAGGTGCCCTGCCCGACCTGCCAGGGCACCCGGCTCAAGCCGGTGGTGCTCGCGGTCACCGTCGAGGGCAGGTCGATCGCCGATGTCTCCTCGATGTCGATCAGCGACTGCTCCGAGTTCCTGGGCGCGATGAAGCTGAACGCCCGGGACAAGCAGATCGCCGAGCGGGTCCTCAAGGAGGTCAACGAGCGGCTGCGCTTCCTGGTCGACGTCGGCCTGGACTACCTCTCGCTCGACCGCGCGGCCGGCACCCTGTCCGGCGGCGAGGCCCAGCGCATCCGGCTGGCCACCCAGATCGGCTCCGGCCTGGTCGGCGTGCTGTACGTGCTGGACGAGCCGTCCATCGGCCTGCACCAGCGGGACAACCACCGGCTGATCGAGACGCTGGTGCGGCTGCGCGACATCGGCAACACCCTGATCGTCGTCGAGCACGACGAGGACACCATCAAGACCGCGGACTGGGTGGTCGACATCGGCCCGGGCGCCGGCGAGCACGGCGGCAAGGTGGTGCACTCCGGCTCGCTGAAGCAGCTGCTCACCAACAAGGAGTCGCTGACCGGCCAGTACCTCTCCGGCAAGCGGTCCATCCCGATCCCGGCCTCCCGCCGCGAGCGGGACAAGAAGCGCCAGCTGACCGTCCACGGCGCCCGCGAGCACAACCTCAAGGACGTCACGGTCGGCTTCCCGCTGGGCACCTTCACCGCGATCACCGGCGTCTCCGGCTCCGGCAAGTCGACGCTGGTCAACGACATCCTGTACACCCACCTCGCGCGGGAGCTGAACGGCGCCCGCAGCGTGCCCGGCCGGCACACCCGGATCACCGGCACCGACCAGGTGGACAAGGTGGTGCACGTCGACCAGTCGCCGATCGGCCGCACCCCGCGCTCCAACCCGGCCACCTACACCGGCGTGTTCGACCACGTCCGCCGGCTCTTCGCGGAGACGCAGGAGGCCAAGGTCCGCGGCTACCTGCCCGGCCGGTTCTCCTTCAACGTCAAGGGCGGCCGCTGCGAGAACTGCTCGGGCGACGGCACCATCAAGATCGAGATGAACTTCCTGCCGGACGTCTACGTGCCGTGCGAGGTCTGCCACGGCGCCCGGTACAACCGGGAGACGCTGGAGGTCCACTACAAGGGCAGGTCCATCGCCGAGGTGCTGGACATGCCGATCGAGGAGGCCCTGGACTTCTTCGAGGCCGTCCCGGCGATCGCCCGGCACCTGCGCACGCTCAACGACGTCGGCCTCGGCTACGTCCGGCTCGGCCAGTCCGCGCCCACCCTCTCCGGCGGTGAGGCGCAGCGCGTCAAGCTCGCCTCGGAGCTCCAGAAGCGCTCCACCGGGCGGACGGTCTACGTGCTGGACGAGCCCACCACCGGCCTGCACTTCGAGGACATCAGCAAGCTGATCAAGGTGCTCAGCGGGCTGGTGGACAAGGGCAACACGGTGATCGTCATCGAGCACAACCTCGATGTGATCAAGACCGCCGACTGGGTCGTCGACATGGGCCCCGAGGGCGGCTCCGGCGGCGGCACGGTGGTCGCCGAGGGCACCCCGGAGCAGATCGCCGCCGTCCCGGAGAGCCACACCGGCAAGTTCCTGCGGGACATCCTGCCGGCCGACTTCACGGACGCCCCGGTCGCCGCCCCGGCGAAGAGGGCGCCGCGCAAGCGCGCGGCCGCCGCGAAGAAGTAGTCCCGTCCGGCCACCCCGCCGCTCCCCGCCGCCGCACCCCGGGCGGCCCGGGAGCGGCGGGGTGGCGCGGCATAGAATTCCGTGGTCCCTCGCCGCAGCAGCAACCGTAGGAGCACACCGATGTCCGAGGCCCCCGAGACCAGCCCCACCGCCTCCCGCCGCACCCTGCTCTGCGGGGCCGCGGCCGTCCTGGCGGCCGGCGGCACCGTGGCGGTCACCGGGTGCAGCTCCTCCTCATCCTCCGGCAGCAGCGCCCCCAAGGGCCCGGTCGACCTCGGCCCGGCCTCGGCCGTGCCGGAGGGCGGCGGCAAGGTCTACCGCGAGCAGAAGATCGTGGTGACCCAGCCCACGGCCGGCCAGTACAAGGCGTTCAACGCCCGGTGCACCCACGCCGGCTGCCTGGTGGACCAGGTGAAGAACAACCAGATCCAGTGCCCCTGCCACGGCAGCCGCTTCGCCATCACCGACGGCGCCGTGCAGGACGGACCGGCCCCCTCCCCGCTGCCCGCCTACACCGTCACGGTCGAGGGCGGCAACCTCAAGGTGACCCCGAGCTGACCCAGTTGACCGCCTTCCGACCGCCACGGTCCTCCCCGACGATCTCCGCCCCGCGGCCCCGGCCCCACTCGGTACGGTGGACCCATGGCTGACCCGAGCACCTACCGCCCCGCGCCCGGTGCGATCCCGACCTCCCCCGGCGTCTACCGGTTCCGCGACGCCCACGGCCGGGTCATCTACGTCGGGAAGGCCAAGAGCCTGCGGCCGCGCCTGTCGTCCTACTTCCAGGACCTGGCCGGTCTGCACCCGCGCACCGCGACGATGGTCACCACCGCCGCCTCGGTGGAGTGGACCGTGGTCGGCACCGAGGTCGAGGCGCTCCAGCTGGAGTACTCCTGGATCAAGGAGTTCGACCCGCGGTTCAACGTCAAGTACCGCGACGACAAGAGCTATCCGGAACTCGCCGTCACCCTCGACGAGGAGTACCCGCGGGTCCAGGTGATGCGCGGGGCGCACAAGAAGGGCGTGCGCTACTTCGGCCCGTACGGGCACGCCTGGGCGATCCGCGAGACGGTCGACCTGCTGCTGCGCGTCTTCCCCGTCCGCACCTGCTCCAACGGCGTCTTCAAGCGCGCCCGCCAGGTCGGCCGGCCCTGCCTGCTCGGCTACATCGGCAAGTGCGCCGCGCCCTGCGTCGGCAAGGTCTCGGCGGACGAACACCGCGCGCTGGCCGAGGACTTCTGCGACTTCATGGCCGGGCGCACCGGCAACTACCTGCGCCGGCTGGAAGAACAGATGCGGGAGGCCGCCGAGGAACTGGAGTACGAGAAGGCGGCCCGGCTGCGGGACGACATCGGTGCCCTCAAGCGCGCGATGGAGAAGAACGCCATCGTGCTCGCCGACGCCACCGACGCCGACCTGCTGGCCCTCGCCGAGGACGAGCTCGAAGCCGCCGTGCAGATCTTCCACGTCCGCGGCGGCCGGGTGCGCGGCCAGCGCGGCTGGGTCACCGACAAGGTCGAGGACGTCGACACCGCCGGCCTGGTCGAGCACGCCCTCCAGCAGCTCTACGGCGGCGGCGAGTCCGTCCCCCGCGAGGTGCTCGTCCCCGCCCTGCCCGACCCGGCGGAGCCGGTCCGCGAGTGGCTGAGCGGCCTGCGCGGCAGCCAGGTCGACCTGCGCGTCCCCCAGCGCGGCGACAAGAAGGACCTGATGGCCACCGTGCAGCGCAACGCCCAGCAGGCGCTCGCACTGCACAAGACCAAGCGCGCCTCCGACCTCACCACCCGCAGCCGCGCCCTCCAGGAGATCGCCGACGCGCTGCAGCTGGACTCCGTCCCGCTGCGCATCGAGTGCTACGACATCTCCCACCTCCAGGGCGAGGACGTGGTCGCCTCCATGGTCGTCTTCGAGGACGGCCTGGCCCGCAAGAGCGAGTACCGGCGCTTCCAGATCAAGGGCTTCGAGGGCCAGGACGACGTCCGCTCGATGCACGAGGTGATCGGCCGGCGCTTCCGCCGCTACCTCCAGGAGCGCGAGCAGACCGGCGAGTGGGCCGTCCCGGAGGAGGACGACACCGGCACCGGCCCGGGCGGCGGCACCGACCCGGACACCGGTACCGGCGGCACCCGGGACGAGGACGGCCGCCCCAAGCGCTTCGCCTACCCGCCGCAGCTGCTGGTCGTCGACGGCGGGCAGCCGCAGGTCGCCGCCGCCAAGCGCGCCCTGGACGAGCTCGGCATCGACGACGTCGCGCTGTGCGGCCTGGCCAAGCGCCTGGAGGAGGTCTGGCTGCCCGGCGAGGACGACCCGGTGGTGCTGCCCCGCTCCAGCGAGGGCCTCTACCTGCTCCAGCGGGTCCGCGACGAGGCGCACCGCTTCGCGATCAGCTATCAGCGCAACAAGCGTTCCAAGCGACTCACCGCCGGGGAACTGGACTCCGTCCCGGGCCTCGGCGAGACTCGCCGCCGGGCGCTGCTCAAGCACTTCGGCTCGCTGAAGAAGCTCCGGGCCGCCACCGTGGACGAGCTCTGCGAGGTACCCGGCATCGGACGCCGCACCGCGCAGACTGTTGCGGAGGCGTTGTCGTCCCGTACACCCGTCGCACCCGCGGTCAACACCGCGACCGGCGAGATCATCGAGGACGGGGCCGAGCAGGCCGCCGAGCCGGTGGCAGCAGCACCCCAGACCGCACCATCCCAGGAGACGCCATGACGGCCGACGCCGCCCGTCAGCCGGTGTGCCCCGGCCCCGCCCGCCTGCCCGGGCCGGGGAAGGGCGGCCGAGCCGTACGCGTTCTCCCCAGCAGAAAGACCGAGAGCGGGGAACCGAAGTGACCGTGTCAGACGTGGCCGAGAACGCGCCGGAGCTGGTGATCATCTCCGGGATGTCCGGAGCCGGCCGCTCCACCGCGGCCAAGTGCCTGGAGGACCTCGGCTGGTTCGTGGTGGACAACCTGCCGCCGGCCCTGATTCCTACCATGGTCGACCTGGGCGCGCGCTCCCAGGGCAACGTCGCCAGGATCGGCGTGGTCGTGGACGTCCGCGGCCGGCAGTTCTTCGACGACCTGCTCACCTCGCTGGACGAGCTGGAGAAGCGCGGGGTCCGGCTCCGGGTCGTCTTCCTGGACTCCTCCGACGAGGCGCTGGTGCGCCGCTTCGAGAGCGTCCGCCGCCCGCACCCGCTGCAGGCCGACGGCCGGATCGTGGACGGCATCGCCCAGGAGCGCGACCTGCTGCGCGACCTGCGCGGCGAGGCCGACCTGGTGATCGACACCTCCAACCTCAACGTGCACCAGCTGCGCGCCAAGCTGGACGCCCAGTTCGCCGACCACGACGAGCCCGAGCTGCGCGCCACCGTGATGTCCTTCGGATTCAAGTACGGCCTGCCGGTCGACGCCGACCTCGTCGTGGACTGCCGCTTCCTGCCCAACCCGCACTGGGTGCCCGAACTGCGGGCCCGCACCGGCACCGACGCGGACGTCGCCGACTACGTCTTCCAGCAGCCCGGAGCCAACGAGTTCCTGGACGGTTACGCCCAGCTCCTGCGCATCATCACCGAGGGATACCGCCGCGAGGGGAAGCGCTACATGACGCTTGCCGTAGGCTGCACCGGTGGCAAGCACCGCAGCGTCGCCATGTCCGAGCGTCTGACCAAGCGTCTCATCGCCGACGGAGTCGAGACGGTGCTCGTCCACCGTGACATGGGACGGGAGTAACCGCCGCCTCCCTGCCGGGCCCGCCGGCGGAGCGGTCGGCGGGCCGAGGAACGCGAGGTGAGTGTGGCGGGATACGTGCCCGGGCGACAGCCGCAGAGCAGGACCGGTGACCGGGCGGGCAGCCCGGCCCGGCCCACGGCGCCGGGCCGTCCCCGCAGCAGCCCCGCCCGCGCCAATCCGGCGCCCAGGATCACCGCGCTCGGCGGCGGGCAGGGCCTGTCCGCCTCGCTGTCGGCGCTGCGCCGGCTCACCAGCGACCTCACCGCGGTGGTCACCGTCGCCGACGACGGCGGCTCCAGCGGCCGGCTGCGCGAGGAGCTGGGCGTGCTGCCCCCGGGCGACCTGCGCAAGGCGCTGGCCGCGCT
The DNA here is from genome assembly GCF_042885555.1 of Kitasatospora sp. NPDC058048. Lineage (NCBI taxonomy): Bacteria > Bacillati > Actinomycetota > Actinomycetes > Kitasatosporales > Streptomycetaceae > Kitasatospora > Kitasatospora sp. NPDC058048. The sequence goes on from NZ_JBHVRT010000003.1 coordinate 173,710, forward strand.
GTGCGGGGACGACGACTGGGGCCGCACCTGGTCCGAGGTGATCCAGCAGCGCTTCACCGGCAACGGCGAGCTCGGCGGCCACGCGGTGGGCAACCTGCTGATCGTCGCGCTCTGGGAGAAGCTGGGCGACCCGGTGGCGGCACTGGACTGGGTCGGCCGGCTGCTCAACGTGCAGGGCCGGGTGCTGCCGATGTCGGCGGTGCCGCTGGACATCGAGGCGACCGTCCGCGGCCACGACCCGCTGCGGCCCGGCGAGGTCACGGCCGTGCGCGGCCAGGCCGACGTCGCGGTGACCCCGGGCACCGTGCAGTCGATCCGGCTGCTGCCGGACGAGCCGCCCGCCGTCCCGGAGGCGGTCACCGCCGTCCGGGAGGCGGACTGGGTGGTGCTCGGCCCCGGCTCCTGGTTCACCAGCGTGCTGCCGCACCTGCTGGTGCCCGAGCTGGCCGCGGCGCTCACCGAGACCCGCGCCCGCCGCCTGCTCACCCTGAACCTGGCCCCCCAGCCGGGGGAGACCGAGGGCTTCACGCCGCAGCGTCACCTGGAGGTCATCGCCGACCACGCTCCGGACCTCGCCGTGGATGCGATCCTGGTGGACGAGCGCGCCGTCACCGGCGGGGCCTTCGGCCAGGCCGACCTGGACGGACTGGAGAAGGCCGCCGAGCGGATGGGAGCGGCTCTGGTGCTCGGCTCGGTGGCCCGCGCCGACGGGACGCCGCGACACGACCCCGAGCTGTTGGCGGCAGCGTACGACCGGATTTTCCGGACACATGGAAGGATCGGGCCATGGCGATGACTCCAGCGGTGAAGGACGAGATCAGCCGGCTCCCGGTCACCCGGGCCTGCTGTCGCAAGGCGGAGGTGTCGGCGATCCTGCGGTTCGCGGGCGGGCTGCACATCGTGAGCGGCCGCATCGTGATCGAGGCGGAGCTCGACACCGGAGCGGCGGCACGGCGGCTGCGCAAGGACCTGCTGGAGATCTTCGGGCACTCCTCGGACCTGGTGGTGATGGCCCCCGGCGGACTGCGCCGGGGCAGCCGCTTCGTGGTCCGGGTGGTCAAGGACGGCGAGCTGCTGGCGCGCCAGACCGGGCTCGTGGACGGCCGAGGCCGTCCGATCCGGGGCCTGCCCCCGGCGGTCGTCTCCGGGGCCACCTGCGATGCCGAGGCGGCCTGGCGCGGGGCCTTCCTGGCGCACGGCTCGCTCACCGAGCCGGGCCGCTCCTCCTCGCTGGAGATCACCTGCCCCGGCTCGGAGGCCGCCCTCGCCCTGGTCGGCGCCGCCCGCCGGCTCGGCATCCCGGCCAAGGCCCGCGAGGTGCGCGGCGTCGACCGGGTGGTGATCCGCGACGGCGACGCGATCGGCGCCCTGCTGACCCGGCTCGGCGCGCACGAGTCGGTGCTCGCCTGGGAGGAGCGCCGGATGCGGCGCGAGGTGCGCGCCACCGCCAACCGGCTGGCCAACTTCGACGACGCCAACCTGCGCCGCTCGGCCCGCGCCGCGGTGGCGGCCGGCGCCCGGGTGGCCCGCGCGCTGGAGATCCTCGGCGACGAGGTGCCCGAGCACCTGGCCGCGGCCGGCCAGCTGCGGATGCAGCACAAGCAGGCCTCGCTGGAGGAGCTGGGCGCGCTCGCCGACCCGCCGCTGACCAAGGACGCGGTGGCCGGGCGGATCCGCCGCCTGCTGGCGATGGCCGACAAGCGGGCCTCCGAGCTCGGCCTGCCGAGCACCGAGGCCAGCCTCACCGACGAGATGGCGATGAACTGACCGGGATGGCGATGAGCTGACGCCCACGCTCACGCTCCGTGATCACGACAGGCCGGTGCCCGGACTTCCGGGCGCCGGCCGCGGTCGTTTCCGGACAGCCCCGGCACTCCCGAATTGGTAGAGACCACTGACCTGGGACCAACTGCCCGGCGGGCCAGGGCCGGACGGCCTGAAATGGGGTTTGGGGCACGCCACGCCCGGTCTCACCAGGCGGCGCGATGTGCCGTCCCAGGCCCCGGAGGGGTAGGGTCATAGGCGGTCGGGGACTTCCCAAATCTCATCCCGCCGGGCCTCGCGCCCGGCGTACCTAACGAGGAGATCGGTTCGTGACGATCCGGGTAGGCATCAACGGCTTCGGCCGCATCGGCCGCAACTTCTTCCGCGCGGTCAAGGCCCAGGGCGCGGACATCGAGATCGTCGGTGTCAACGACCTCACCGACACGAAGACCCTGGCTCACCTGCTCAAGTACGACACCACCCTGGGTACCCTCCAGGCCGAGGTCTCGCACACCGAGGACAGCATCACCGTCGACGGCCACACCTTCAAGGTGACCGCCGAGCGTGACCCCGCGAACCTTCCGTGGGCCGCCCTGGGCGCCGACATCGTCGTCGAGTCCACCGGCATCTTCACCAAGGCCGAGGCCGCGAAGAAGCACCTCGCCGCCGGCGCGAAGAAGGTCATCATCTCGGCGCCCGCCACCGACGAGGACGTCACCATCGTCCTGGGTGTCAACGACGAGAAGTACGACGCCGCCAACCACCACATCATCTCCAACGCCTCCTGCACCACCAACTGTGTGGCGCCGATGGCGAAGGTGCTGAACGAGAGCTTCGGCATCGTCAAGGGTCTGATGACCACCGTCCACGCGTTCACCAACGACCAGGTGACCCTGGACTTCCCGCACAAGGACCTGCGCCGTGCTCGTGCGGCCTCGCAGAACATCATCCCGACCTCGACCGGTGCCGCCAAGGCGACCGCCCTGGTCCTGCCGGAGCTGAAGGGCAAGCTGGACGGCACCTCGCTGCGCGTCCCGGTCCCGACCGGCTCCATCACCGACCTGGTCGTCACCCTGGAGCGCGAGGTCACCAAGGACGAGGTCAACGCCGCCTTCCAGAAGGCCGCGCAGGAGGGCCCGCTCAAGGGCATCCTGGCCTACACCGAGGACCCGATCGTCTCCTCGGACATCGTGAACGACCCGGCCTCGTGCATCTTCGACAGCCAGCTCACCATGGTCCAGGGCAACCAGGTCAAGGTGCTCGGCTGGTACGACAACGAGTGGGGCTACTCGAACCGCGTCGTCGACCTGGTCACCCTCGTCGGCGGGCAGCTCTGACGTTGCGGGAGCTGACGTGATGTAGGGGCGAGGGCCCGGACGGCGTACGGTGCCGACCGGGCCCTCGTTCCGCGCTCAAGGACTTCTCAGGCGGCCCCTGCGCCGTGCCGCCTCACTGCGCATCAACCATCTCCCCAGGAGAAACCGAATCCCCGTGAAGACCATCGAAGAGCTCATCGAAGCCGGTGTCGAAGGCAAGCGCGTCTTCGTGCGCGCCGACCTGAACGTGCCGCTGGACGGCGACACGATCACCGACGACGGCCGCATCCGCGCCGTCGCGCCGACCATCGCCAAGCTGGCCGCGGCCGGTGCGAAGGTCGTCGTCGCCTCGCACCTCGGCCGCCCCAAGGGCGAGCCGGAGTCGCGGTTCTCGCTCGCCCCGGTGGCCGGGCGCCTCGGCGAGATCCTCGGCAAGGACGTCGCCTTCGCCACCGACACCGTCGGCGACAGTGCCACGGCCACCGCCGCCGCGCTGGCGAACGGCGAGGTCGCGCTGCTGGAGAACCTGCGCTTCAACGCGGGCGAGACCAGCAAGGACGACGCCGAGCGCAAGGCCTTCGCCGAGCAGCTGGCCGCGCTGGCCGACCTGTACGTGGGCGACGGCTTCGGCGCCGTGCACCGCAAGCACGCCTCGGTCTACGACCTGCCGGCCCTGCTGCCGCACGCCGCGGGCGACCTGATCGCCACCGAGGTCGGCGTGCTGAAGAAGCTCACCGAGGACGTCGCCCGCCCGTACGTGGTGGTCCTCGGCGGTGCCAAGGTCTCCGACAAGCTCGGTGTGATCGACAACCTGCTGAAGAAGGCCGACCGGATCCTGATCGGCGGCGGCATGGCGTACACCTTCCTCAAGGCCAAGGGCCACGAGGTCGGCATCTCGCTGCTGCAGGAGGACCAGGTCCCGACCGTCCTCGGCTACCTGGCCGAGGCCGAGCAGCGGGGCGTCGAGTTCGTGCTGCCGACGGATGTCCTGGTCTCCGCCGAGTTCCCGGACCTCAAGACGAAGGCCCCGGCGAACCCCACGACCGTCGATGCCGACGCCATCCCGGCCGACCAGGAGGGCCTGGACATCGGCCCGAAGACCCGCGAGCTGTACGCGGCCAAGCTGGCCGACGCGGGCACGGTGTTCTGGAACGGCCCGATGGGCGTCTTCGAGCACCCGGACTACGCGAACGGCACCAAGGCCGTCGCGCAGGCCCTGCTCGACAGCGACGCGTTCACCGTGGTCGGCGGCGGCGACTCCGCCGCGGCCGTCCGCATCCTGGGCTTCGACGAGAACGCCTTTGGACACATTTCGACCGGCGGCGGCGCCAGCCTCGAGTACCTGGAGGGCAAGACCCTCCCCGGTCTCGCCGCACTGGAGGACTGACACACATGACCGACCGTCTCCCGCTGATGGCGGGCAACTGGAAGATGAACCTCAACCACCTTGAGGCCATCCAGCACACCCAGAAGCTGGCCTTCGCGCTGGCCGACAAGGACTACGAGGCCGTCGAGGTCGCCGTCCTGGTGCCGTTCACCGACCTGCGCTCGGTGCAGACCCTGGTCTTCGGCGACAAGCTGAAGATCAAGTACGGCTCGCAGGACATCTCGCAGCACGACGGCGGGGCCTACACCGGCGAGGTCTCCGGGCCGATGCTGGCCAAGCTCCAGTGCACCTACGCGGTGATCGGCCACTCCGAGCGCCGCCAGTACCACGGCGAGAACGAGGAGATCGTCAACGCCAAGGTGAAGGCCGCCTACCGGGCCGGGGTCACCCCGATCCTGTGCGTCGGCGAGCCGCTGGAGATCCGCAAGGCCGGCACCCACGTCGAGTACACCCTGGCCCAGCTGGACGGCGGCCTGGCCGACGTCCCGGCCCACCAGGCCGAGTCGATCGTGGTCGCCTACGAGCCGGTCTGGGCGATCGGCACCGGCGAGGTGGCCACCCCGGAGGACGCGCAGGAGGTCTGCGCCGCCATCCGCAAGCGGATCGCCGAGCTGTACGACGCCGAGCTGGCCGGCAAGGTCCGGGTGCTGTACGGCGGTTCGGTGAAGTCGTCGAGCGCGGCCGGTCTGATGGCCAAGCCCGACATCGACGGCGGCCTGGTCGGCGGTGCCTCGCTGGACGCCGACGAGTTCGTCAAGATCGTGCGCTACCGTGAGCAGGCAGTAGGCTAACGCCGCCGCAGCAACGTAGGCTTTGGGGCCGGACCGCCGTACGCGGCCCGGCCCCTTCGCCGAAGATACGAGAGAGTTGGTCCCGTCGTGGTTCTCGGGTTCTCGATTGCCCTGATCATCTTCAGTCTTCTGATGATCCTGCTGGTGCTGCTGCACAAGGGGAAGGGCGGCGGCCTGTCGGACATGTTCGGCGGTGGCGCGATGTCCACCGGCGGCGGTTCGGCGGTGGCCGAGCGCAACCTGGACCGCATCACCATCGTGGTCGGCGTGGGATGGTTCGCGTCCATCATCGTCCTTGGCCTGCTGATGAAGACCTCGGTCTGACGTATCCCTGACGCCCCGTCGCCCGAGCGCCTATCCTGGGACGGTCGGGTGCGGAGGCGATGGTGGCGGATGCTTAACTCCTGCTTACACTAGGACGACTTTCGCCACCGACGCGCACCGCGGCGGGTCGGCGCACCAGTACGCAGGGAGTCAGACCGTGGCAAGTGGCAATGCCATCCGTGGCAGCAGGGTCGGGGCCGGCCCGATGGGCGAGGCGGAGCGCGGCGAGTCCGCCCCGCGCAACCGGATCTCCTTCTGGTGCGCGAACAAGCACGAGACCCGTCCCAGCTTCGCCGCCGAAGCGGCGATCCCGGAGACCTGGGACTGCCCGCGCTGCGGCTTCCCCGCGGGGCAGGACCAGCACAACCCGCCGGCGCCCTCGCGCAACGAGCCCTACAAGACCCACCTCGCCTACGTCCGCGAGCGGCGCACCGACGCCGACGGCGAGGCGATCCTGGCCGAGGCGCTGGCGAAGCTCCGCGGCGAGATCTGAGCCCGTCGCAACGGTCCGAACGCAACGGCGAGAAGTACGAAGGGCGCCACCCGTCGAGTGACGGTGGCGCCCTTCGGCATCGCCGGGCCGGCTACGCGGAGGCCGGCGGGTAGAGCTGCGGCGGGATCCGCTCCGCGGCGGCGCGGTCCAGCAGCCACAGGGTGCGGCTGCGGCCGTACGCGCCGGAGGCGGGCGCCTGGAGCTCGCCCGGGCCGGACAGCGCCAGCGCGACCGCGCCCGCCTTGTCCTCCCCGGCGGCCAGCAGCCAGACCTCGCGGGCGGTGCGGATCGCCGGGAGGGTGAGCGAGATCCGGGTCGGCGGGGGCTTGGGGGCCCCGCGCACGCCGACCACGGTCAGCTCGGTCTCCCGCACGCCCGGGTGCTCGGGGAAGAGCGAGGCGACGTGGGTGTCCGGGCCGACGCCGAGCAGCAGCACGTCGAAGGCCGGGACGCCGAGCCGGTCGCCCGGGCCGGCCGCCTTCGCCAACTCCTCGGCGTAGCGGGCGGCGGCGGCCTCCACGTCCGAGCCGTCCACCCCGTCCGAGGCGGGCATCTCGTGCACCCGCGCCGGGTCGAGCGGGACGGCGTCCAGCAGTTCGGCGCGCGCCTGGACGGCGTTGCGCTCCGGGTCGGCGGCGGGCAGGAAGCGCTCGTCGCCCCACCAGAGATCCAGCCGGCCCCAGTCGACCGCGTCGCGCGCCGGGGAGGCGGCGATCGCGGCCAGCAGGGCGTTGCCGTTGCGGCCGCCGGTGAGCACCACCGAGGCGCTGCCGCGGGCGGCCTGGGCGTCCACGATCCGGGTGATCAGCCGGGCCGCGGCCGCCTGGGCCATCAGCTCCTTGTCCCGGTGGACGACGAGCTGGGGGGTCGCGTTGGTCATGCGCCGTCCTTGCCGGCGCGCTTGCCGGCGGCCTTCCGGGCGGGCTTCCGGTCCGCCGTCCCGGCGGTCACCCGGTCCGGGTTGGCCACGGCGGCCTCGGCGGCCTCCTCGACGGCGTCCTCGGCGACCTCCCGGGCGACCCGCTCCGCCGCCGCGGTCTCGGCGTTGGCCGGCTCGTGCAGCTGGTCGACGGGCGTGCGCACGGCCGTCGCGTAGATGTCGTCCGGGTCCAGGCGGCGCAGCTCCTCGGCGATCAGCTCCGAGGTCTCGCGCCGCTTGAGCGCCACCTGGCGGTCCGGCGAGCCGGGCATGGAGAGCGTGCCCAGCAGGCCGTCCGGGCGGTCCAGGGTGATGTCCCCGTCCTTGGTGCGCAGGTGCACCGCGGTGATGCCGGGGCCGTTGGTGACGACCCGCTCGACCGGCACGTGCAGCCGGTTGGTCAGCCAGAGGCCGAGCAGCTCGACGCTGGGGTTGTAGGACTCGCCCTCGACCACCGCGGAGACGATCGTGGACGGCCGCTGGTCCAGCGCGGCGGCCAGCATCGAGCGCCAGCCGGTGACCCGGGTCCAGGCCAGGTCGGTGTCGCCCGGGGTGTAGCTCTGCGCGCGCTGGGCGAGCTGGCCGACCGGGGACTCGGCCGTGACGGCGTCGGTGATCCGGCGCTGGGCGATCGAGCCCAGCGGGTCCTGCGCCGGGTGCAGCGGCGCGTTGTCCGGCCACCAGACGACGGTCGGGGCGTCCGGCAGCAGCAGCGGCAGGACCACCGACTGGGCGTGCGCGGCGAGTTCGCCGTGCATCCGCAGGACGACCGTCTCGCCGGAGCCGGCGTCCGAGCCGACCAGGATCTCGGCGTCCAGCCGGGTCTCGGCGCGGGCCCGGGGCGAGCGCCCGGCGCGCTTGATCACCGCGAGGGTGCGCATCGGGTGCTCGCGGGAGGCGTCGTTGGCGGCCTTGAGGGCGTCGTAGGCGCTGCCCTCGTCGGTCACGATCACCAGGGTGAGCACCATGCCGGCGGCGCCGGAACCGCGGGCCCGGCGCGCCTCCATCAGCGCGGCGTTGATCTTGCTGGACGTCGTGTTGGTGAGGTCGATCTTCATGGCCGGCGCCAGCTCCTGCCGTCTCGTGCGAGCATCTCGTCCGCCTCGACCGGGCCCCAGGTCCCCGCCGCGTACTGGGCGGGCTTGCCGTGGGTGTCCCAGTACTTCTCGATCGGGTCGAGGATCTGCCAGGAGAGCTCGACCTCCTGGTGGCGCGGGAACAGGTTGGCGTCGCCGAGCAGCACGTCGAGGATGAGCCGCTCGTACGCCTCCGGGCTGGACTCGGTGAAGGACTCGCCGTAGGCGAAGTCCATCGTCACGTCCCGGACCTCGAAGGAGGTGCCCGGCACCTTGGAGCCGAACCGCACGGTGACGCCCTCGTCCGGCTGGACCCGGATGACCAGGGCGTTCTGCCCCAGCTCCTCGGTCGCGTAGGAGTCGAACGGCAGGTACGGGGCGCGCTGGAAGACGACCGCGATCTCGGTGACCCGGCGGCCCAGGCGCTTGCCGGTCCGCAGGTAGAACGGGACGCCCGCCCAGCGGCGGTTGTTGATCTCCAGCTTGATGGCCGCGTAGGTGTCGGTCTTGGAGTCCGGGTCGATCCCGTCCTCGTCCAGGTAGCCGACGACCTCCTCGCCGCCCTGCCAGCCGGACGCGTACTGGCCGCGCACGGTGTGCCGGCCGAGGTCGGCCGGGAGCTTGACGGCGCTGAGCACCTTGAGCTTCTCGGCCACCAGCGCCTTGGGGTGGAAGGACGCCGGCTCCTCGATGGCGGTGAGCGCCATCAGCTGGAGCAGGTGGTTCTGGATCACGTCACGGGCGGAGCCGATGCCGTCGTAGTAGCCGGCCCGGCCGCCGATGCCGATGTCCTCGGCCATGGTGATCTGCACGTGGTCGACGTACGACCGGTTCCAGATCGGCTCGAACATCTGGTTGGCGAAACGCAGCGCCAGGATGTTCTGGACCGTCTCCTTGCCCAGGTAGTGGTCGATCCGGAAGACCTCGTCCCGGGGGAAGACCTCGTGGACGACCTTGTTGAGCTCCTGCGCGCTCTCCAGGTCGTGGCCGAAGGGCTTCTCGATGACCGCGCGGCGCCACGAGGTCCTGCCGGTCCCCTCCTGCCCGTTGGCGGGCGAGGAGGGCGGGTCGGCCAGGCCGTGCTTCTTGAGCTGCTGGACGACGGTGGGGAAGAACTTCGGCGGGACGGACAGGTAGAAGGCGAAGTTGCCGCCGGTGCCCTGGGCCTTGTCCAGCTCCTCGATGGTCTCGCGCAGCTTGTCGAAGGCGTCGTCGTCGTCGAAGGTCCCGTGGACGAAGCGCATGCCCTTGGCGAGCTGCTGCCAGACCTCCTCCCGGAACGGGGTGCGGGCGTGGTCCCGGACGGCGTCGTGGACCTCCTTGGCGAAGTCCTCGTCGTCCCACTCGCGGCGGGCGAAGCCGACGAGGGAGAAGCCCGGCGGAAGCAGACCGCGGTTGGCCAGGTCGTAGATGGCCGGCATCAGCTTCTTGCGGGACAGGTCGCCGGTGACCCCGAAGATGACCAGACCGGACGGCCCCGCGATGCGCGGGAGCCGTCGGTCGGAGGGGTCACGAAGCGGGTTGACGGGGGTGGGCGGGAGATCGTCCGCGTCCGATTCCGGTGTCAACTCGGGGAAATCAGTGCTCACTTGATGGGCTCCGCTTTCGTGCGCTGGCTGTGAGCAGGGGTCACTTCTCGTCGGCGAAGGAGGCGAGCGAGGCGGTGACGGTGTCGAGCAGCTCGTTCCAGGACTGCTCGAACTTCTCGACGCCCTCGTCCTCGAGCAGCTGGACGACGTCGTCGTAGTCCACGCCGGCCGCGGCGATCGCGTCCAGCACGGCCTTGGCGTCGGCGTAGTTGGGGACGATGGTGTTGCCGGTGACCACGCCGTGGTCGCCGGTGGCCTCCAGGGTGGCCTCGGGCATCGTGTTGACGGTGCCGGGGGCGACCAGCTCGGTGACGTACAGGGTGTCCGGCAGGGCCGGGTCCTTGACGCCGGTCGAGGCCCACAGCGGGCGCTGCGGCTTGGCGCCGGCGGCCTCCAGGGCGCTCCAGCGGGCGCTGCCGGCGGTCTTGCCGTCGACGCTGCCGAAGACCTCCTCGTACGCCTGGTAGGCGAGGCGGGCGTTGGCCAGCGCGGCCTTGGAGCGCAGGTTCCTGGCCTCGCCGCCGATCTTGTCCAGGCGCTTGTCGATCTCGGTGTCCACGCGGGAGACGAAGAAGGAGGCGACCGACTCGATCTGGGAGAGGTCCAGGCCCTTGGCCTTGGCCGTCTCCAGGCCGGTCAGGTAGGCGTCGATGACGGCCTTGTAGCGCTCCAGCGAGAAGATCAGCGTGACGTTGACGCTGATGCCCTTGCCGATGACCTCGGCGATCGCGGGCAGGCCGGCCTTGGTGGCGGGGATCTTGATGAAGACGTTCGGGCGGTCGACCAGCCACCACAGCTGCTTGGCCTCGGCCACGGTGGTGGCGGTCTCGTGCGCCAGGCGCGGGTCGACCTCGATGGAGACCCGGCCGTCGCGGCCGTTGGAGGCGTCGTAGACCGGGCGCAGCACGTCGGCCGCGTCCCGCACGTCCGAGGTGGTGATCATGCGGATCGCCTCGTCGGTGGTGACCTTGCGGACGGCGAGGTCGCGCAGCTGGCCGTCGTAGGAGTCGTCGCCGGAGCCGGCGATGGCCTTCTGGAAGATGGTGGGGTTGGTGGTCACGCCCACCACGTGCTTGTTCTGCACCAGTTCGGCCAGGTTGCCGGAGTTCAGCCGCTTGCGGCTGAGGTCGTCCAGCCAGATCGCAACGCCTTCGTCGCTGAGGCGCTTCAGTGCGTCAGTCATGGTGCTTCAGTCCCTTTGTTCTTCTGCTTCGTGGGGTGGTCGAAGGGCCGGGGCGCCGATGTGCGGTCGGCGGCCCCGGCCGGGTGCCGCTAGCGGTTGACGGCCTCGAGGGAGCGCAGGGCGTTGTGGGCCTCGGCCACCACGCGCTCGGCGGTGATGCCGAACTCCTCGAAGAGCACCTTGTAGTCGGCGGAGGCGCCGAAGTGCTCCAGCGAGACGATCCGGCCGTGGTCGCCGACCAGCTCGCGCCAGCCCTGGGCGATGCCGGCCTCGACCGAGACGCGGGCCTTGACCGACGGCGGCAGCACGCTGTCGCGGTAGGCCTGGTCCTGCTCCTGGAACCACTCGAAGGACGGGACCGAGACCACGCGGGTGGCGATGCCCTCGGCCTCCAGCACCTCGCGGGCCTGGACGGCCAGCTGGACCTCGGAGCCGGTGCCCAGCAGGATCACCTGCGGGTCGCCGGTGGAGGCCTCGGCCAGCACGTAGGCGCCCTTGGCGGTGCCCTCGGCGGAGGCGAAGACCTCGCGGTCGAAGGTCGGGACGTTCTGGCGGGTCAGCGCGAGGCCGACCGGGCCGGGGTGGCTGGTCTGGCGCTCGATGACGGTGCGCCAGGCGACGGCCGTCTCGTTGGCGTCGGCCGGGCGGACCATGGCCAGGCCCGGGATGGCGCGCAGCGAGGCCATGTGCTCGACCGGCTGGTGGGTCGGGCCGTCCTCGCCGAGGCCGATCGAGTCGTGCGTCCAGACGTAGGTGACCGGCAGCTTCATCAGCGCGGCCAGGCGGACGGCCGGGCGCATGTAGTCGGCGAAGACCAGGAAGGTGCCGCCGTACACGCGGGTCCGGCCGTGCAGGGCGATGCCGTTCATGGTCGAGCCCATGGCGTGCTCGCGGATGCCGAAGTGGATCGTCCGGCCGTACGGGCTCGCCGACTTCAGCGGGTTGCCCTCGGGGAGGAAGGAGCTGTCCTCGTCGATGGTGGTGAGGTTGGACTCCGCGAGGTCGGCCGAGCCGCCCCACAGCTCCGGGATCACCGCGCCGAGCGCCTTGAGGGTCTCACCGGAGGCCTTGCGGGTGGCGACGTCCTTGCCGGCCGGGAAGGAGGGGACGGCCTTCTTCCAGCCCTCGGGCAGCTCGCCGGCCTGGATGCGGTCGAACTCGGCGGCCCGGTGCGCGTCGGCGGCGCGCCAGGCGTCGAAGCCCTGCTGCCACTGGTCGCGGGCGGCCTTGCCGCGCTTGATGACCAGCCGGGCGTGCTCGATGACCTGGTCGCTGACCTCGAAGGTCTTCTCCGGGTCGAAGCCCAGGACCTTCTTGGTGGCGGCGATCTCGGCGGCGCCGAGCGCGGAGCCGTGCGCCTTGGCGGTGTTCTGGGCGTCCGGGGCCGGCCAGGCGATGATCGTGCGCATCGCGATCAGCGACGGGCGGGCGGTCTCGGCCTTGGCGGCGGCCAGCGCACCGGCGAGGGCCTCGACGTCGATGTCGCCGTTGGCCTTCGGGGTGACGCGCTGCACGTGCCAGCCGTACGCCTCGTAGCGCTTGAGGACGTCCTCGGAGAAGGCCGTCTCGGTGTCGCCCTCGATCGAGATGTGGTTGTCGTCGTACAGGGCGACCAGGTTGCCCAGCTTCTGGTGGCCGGCCAGCGAGGAGGCCTCGGCGGAGATGCCCTCCTCCAGGTCGCCGTCGGAGACGATGGCCCAGACGGTGTGGTCGAAGGGGGACTCCCCGGCCGCCGTCTCCGGGTCGAACAGGCCGCGCTCGTAGCGGGCGGCCATCGCCATGCCGACCGCGTTGGCGATGCCCTGGCCGAGCGGGCCGGTCGTGGTCTCCACGCCGGCGGTGTGGCCGTGCTCGGGGTGGCCCGGGGTGCGGCTGCCCGCCACACGGAAGGCCTTGAGGTCGTCCAGCTCCAGGCCGTAGCCCGAGAAGTACAGCTGGGTGTAGAGCGTCAGGCTGGTGTGCCCGGGGGAGAGGACGAAGCGGTCGCGCCCGACCCACGACGGGTCCGTCGGGTCGTGGCGCAGGAATCGCTGGAAGATCAGGTACGCGGCCGGGGCCAGCGACATGGCCGTCCCGGGATGTCCGTTGCCGACCTTCTGGACAGCGTCCATGGCCAGGACCCGCGCGGTGTCAACCGTGCGCTCGTCCAGATCGGTCCACTCGAATGCGTTCGTCGGCGCAGTGCTCACCCTGTCTCAGGGCTCCTTCCATTGTGAAGAGTGACCCCGTGAATGGGGACCGGGTCGGCCACGGCGCTGTGGTCCCGACGCTGGGTGGTGCCGGTCACGGAGGGTAGATCCCGCTTCTGCGTGCGAGCCTACCGTCCGGGTCGGGGCTCACCCTCCGTGCTGGGACAACCGGCAATTCCCCCTGCAGATTCCCACCGGGAACGCCGGGAGGGATTTGTCCCAGACTCTCCCGAATCGCGGCTCCGCGCCGCTCCGGTGGTCAGGACGGGCTAGCGGACCTCCCCGGAGGCCTCCGGGGGCGTCGCCCGGGCGGTTCACCCGGGGGTGTGCGTTCCGCCTCGCCGGGGGACCCCGGAGCCGGATGCGATATATGGAACGTCTATGGTGTCGTGGTACGCGCAGAGCGGACGATTCGGGACCCTTCGTTCCTGTGGACGCCTGCGAGGATTCATCTTCAGTTGGGGTGTTAGTGACCGCCGTCGAAACCCGTCCCGCCGGGGTCACCGGGGCGACTCCTGCGCACCGGCCGTTCGGGGCCCGTGTCGGCGCGTTCGTCGCACTGACCAAGCCGCGGATCATCGAGCTGCTGCTGATGAGCACCGTGCCGGTGATGTTCCTGGCTCAACAGGGCGTGCCGAACATGCTGCTGGTGCTGAAGGTCGTCATCGGCGGCTACCTCTCGGCCGGCGGCGCCAACGCCCTCAACATGTACATCGACCGGGACATCGACGCGATCATGTCGCGCACCGAGCGGCGGCCGATCGTCACCGGGATGGTGTCGCCGCGCGAGGCGCTGGTGTTCGGCGTCGTGCTCGCGGTCGTCTCGACCCTGTTGCTGGGCTTCGGGGTCAACTGGCTGTCGGCCGGGCTGGCGCTGGGCGCACTGCTGTTCTACGTGTTCGTCTACACGCTGGGGCTCAAGCGGCGCACCTCGCAGAACATCGTCTGGGGCGGCATCGCCGGCTGCATGCCGGTGCTGGTCGGCTGGTCCTCGGTGACCAACTCGATGTCCTGGGCCGCGATCGTGCTGTTCCTGGTGGTGTTCTTCTGGACGCCGCCGCACACCTGGGTGCTGTCGATGAAGGTCCGCGACGACTACGCGCGGGCCGGCGTGCCGATGCTGCCGGTGATCAAGGGCAACGTGGCGGTCGGCAAGCAGGTCGTCATCTACTCCTGGGTGATGGTGGCGGTCTCGCTGGCGCTCTGGCCGCTGGGACACATGAGCTGGCTGTACCCGGTCGTCGCGGTGCTGCTGGGCGCGGCCTGGCTGCGCGAGGCGCACGCGCTGTACGGGCGGGCCAAGGCCGGGATCGTGGGCGCGAAGCTCAAGGAGATGCGGCTGTTCCACTGGTCGATCACCTACCTGTCGCTGCTGATGGTGGTCTGCGCGATCGACCCGTTCGTGAAGTAGAGGCTGACGAGAAGAGCCCCGGTCCAGGCGGACCGGGGCTCTTCTCGTTCTCAGCGGGCGGGCAGTCCGGACGGGCCGACGTGGTCGTCCAGCCAGTCCCGCAGCGGCTGCGAGGCGTGCAGGAAGCCGGTGATCCGGGTGTGGGCGGCGCGGGTGCCCAGCCACTTCGCGGGCTCCCACTCCTGCCAGGCCACCAGGCCCTTGTGGCGCAGCAGCCCGATCCTCGGGTGGTCCTTGGAGTAGCCGCGCGGGGCCGACTTGAGGGAGTCCCGGCCCACTACCAGCGGGCCCTGTTGCTCCACCCGGGCGATCACCCGCTCCAGCTCCGCGCCGGTGACGTCCTCCGCGACGGCGGCGCGGTAGCGCTCCAGCTGGTCCGGGGCGAGCTGGTAGAAGCCGTTGCCGCAGGCCAGCCCGTCGGCGGAGAGCTGGATGTAGCCGCCGCTCTCCAGATGGGCGCCGATGTGGGTCTTGTACGGGGACTTGTCGGCGCTGAACCGGACGTCGCGGTTGGGCCGGAAGATCTTCCCCGGCCCGAACTCCGGCTCCAGTTCGGCGAGCAGCAGCTCCATCGGGGCCCGGACGACGCCGTCGTAGACGTCCTTGTGGGCCTGCCAGAAGGTCTTGGAGTTGTCGGCTTCCAGGTGCTCGTAGAAGTCGAGCGCCTCGGCCGGCCAGCCGGAGAAGGTCACCCCTCCAGTATGTGGCCCGGTGCACAGGGTGCTCCCGTCGCCAGCGGCGCTACCGGTGGGTAGCATGCGGGCATGAGCAGCGTTGAGACCGCCACCGCGCCGGACGCCCGTACCGAGCGCCGTGCCAAGCGCATCGCCAAGCACCTGACCAGCTTCGCCCGCGAGCACGGCGGCAGCGCCGACGCGGTCGTCGAGTACGTCGGCTCCGTGGCCACCCGGATCGTCGTGGTGGGCGCGGACGGCGCCTGGGGCGACCAGGTGGCCCCCAGCTACGCCGTCGGCCGCCGGGCCGCGGAGCTGGCCGGGCTGACCCTGCACGAGGACTTCGAGGGCGAGCTGGGCCTCAAGGTGAAGACCGGCGTGTACGAGTGGAAGCGGATGGCCGGCATCCAGCTCGGCGGCTGAACCCGGCCCGGACACGGCGACGGCCCGGCTCCTCCGTGCGGAGGAACCGGGCCGTCGGTGCTGCCGGGGGTCAGACCGAGGCGGTCTGCGGAGCCTGGGCGGGCAGCTGGTCGGCGGTCGCCGCGTCCGCGCGGGTGCGCAGGGCGAGCGGGACGCGCAGCGCGGCGATCCAGGTGAGGGCGGCGAGCAGCATGTGCAGGCCGACCATGAGCTCGGGCGCGTCGGTGAAGTACTGGACGAAGCCGAGCACGCCCTGCAGCAGCAGGACGGCGAGCAGTTCCTTGGCCCGGGCGCGGGCGGGCTGCGGGGCCTTGACGGCGGCGAAGACGAAGATCACCGCGATGGCCAGGCCGACCGAGACGAACGCGAAGTCGGCGTGGAACTGGGCGAGGCGGTCGTAGTCGATCGGGATGCGCGGGACGATCTTGTTGTCCTTGGGCGTGCCGGGGTGGTGGCCGGCGCCGGTCACCAGGGTGCCGGCCGCGACGAGCAGGCCGATCACGGTGACCAGGACGTAGGACAGCTGGTGGACCGGGCGGGGCACCACGAGGCGGGGCGGGCCGTCGCCCTCCTTGGACCGCTCCCACATCAGCAGCGCGACCCAGACCAGGGCCATCGCGGCGATCATGTGCAGCGCCACCGTGTACGGGTTGAGGCCGGTCAGCACGGTGATGCCGCCGAGTACGGCGTTGCTCATCACCAGCCAGAACTGCGCCCAGCCGAGCCGGGTCATGCTGTGCCGCCAGGGCCGGTGGCAGCGGGCGGCCAGGATGGCCCAGCCGACGGCGGCGCTCAGCACGTAGGTGAGCATCCGGTTGGTGAACTCGACGACGCCGTGGAAGCCCATCTCGGCGGTGGGCGTCAGGCTCTCGTCGGTGCATCGGGGCCAGGTCGTACAGCCGAGGCCGGAGGCGGTGAGCCGGACGGCGCCGCCGGTGACGACGATCACCACGCTCATCACCAGCGCGGCGAACGTGGCGCGGCGGACCATCTCGGCGGATGGCTGCCAGCGCTCGGCGAGCAGGGAGAAGGGGTTAGGCACGGGGTCAATCGTAGGCGGCCTTACAGGCGATCTTGGGGCGGGGCACGGTGGCGCGCGGCCGTGGGCGGCGGAGTCCGGGGCCGGCGACACGCCGGGACGGGACACGCGGACAAAAGGGGTGAATCCCTCAAGATGCGCATTGGTCTTGACCAATTGTGGTTCGGGTGGAGAGAGTGCGCCTCTGGTCCATACCTTTTTTCGGACCTCTCTCCCACCTCCTCCCGCACGTAAGCGGAGACCTGCACATGCGCATATCCACTTCCGCCGCCGCGCTCGCCGTCGGTGGCTCTCTCGCACTGGCCGGCCTCATCGCGCCGGCCGCCCAGGCCGTCGGCGCCGACCAGGAGTGCCGCGGTCTCGGGGTCGCCAACCTCTACGGCGAATTCATCGAGGGCGACGACACCCACACCCCCGACGCCGAGGGCGCGGTCGCGGTCGGCGGCAACGCCGACTTCACCGGCGGCTTCTCGGTCGGCCAGGAGCTCACCGCGGCCCAGGTCGACGCGCTGCCCGGCAAGAACGCCCTGGTCGTGGCGGGCCGGATCACCGGCCACAACACCCAGGTGATGAAGGGCAACGGCGTCTTCGGCTCCAAGGCCGACGGCGCGGTGGCCCAGGCCCACGCCGGCACCGTCAACCAGGGCCCCTCGCCGATCGACTTCAAGGCCGAGTTCGCCAAGCTGCGCGCCGCCGCGACCTCGCTGGCTGCCGTGCCGCAGACCGCCGGCGCCACCGTCCAGGCCGAGGGCGCCAAGCTGACGTTCACCGGCGGGGACGCGAAGTACAACAGCTTCACCGTCGACGCGGCGAAGCTGCAGGGCGCCAAGGACGTCTTCCTCAAGGTGCCGGCCGGCTCGGTGACGGTGGTCAACGTGACCGGCGGCTCGTACGACATGGCGGCGGCCGGGACGACCGGCTTCCACCTGTGGGACGAGGGCAAGAAGGCCTTCGTGCTGGACGACAAGCTGCAGAGCGCCGCGGGCGGGGCGATCCGGGCCAAGCTGCTCTGGAACTTCCCGACCGCCACCAAGGTGGTCAAGAACAGCCAGGCCGCCTGGGCCGGGACCGTGCTCGCGCCGAACGCCGCCTTCGACCTCGGCAGCGGCGGTCCGGTCAACGGCTCGGTGATCGCCGCCTCGCTGACCGGCAAGGGCGGTGCGGAGACGCACCACTACCCCTTCACCGGCTGCCTGCCGGGCACCGTGCCGACGCCGTCCGGCACGCCGACGGTGCCGCCGACCGTGCCGAGCGGCTCGCCGTCGGCCACGCCGAGCGCCTCGACCTCCCCGAGCGCTTCGGCGAGCCCCTCGGGCGGCCCGTCCGCCCCGGCGACCGGCACGCCGGGCGCGAGCGGTTCGCCCAGCGCGTCCGCCACCGGCGCGACCACCGCCCCGTCGGCCTCGGGCAGCCCGTCCGCCCAGCCGGACGCGGGCGGCAACCTGGCGCACACCGGCTCCGGCCCGGTGCTGCCGCTGGCGATCGGCGGTGCGGTCGTGCTCGCGGCCGGCGGCGCGATCGTGGTGGCCGCCCGGCGCAAGGCGGCCAGGAAGGCCTGAGCCGGTCGAGCCCGCCCCGGCGGCGGCCCCCGGCCGCGGAGGGGCGGAATCGACGGAAAGGCCGGAATGGCCCGCTGTTCGTCGGCTGACTGAATCGGAGCCCTCGGTGATTGAACCCGATCACCGAGGGCTCCGTTCTGTCTTGAAGGTGACGAAGTCCATTCAGCTTTGTCGAATCCGCGTTCCGCGAGGTGACGGCTGTGATGGGCTGGTCATGCACATCGGAAGACGGACGGACAGTCGATATCCGGTCGTACGGCGGGGTGTGGCGGGGTGCGGGAGTGCCGGTAGAGTCCCCCGGACAGTCGTAGCGGGCCACCGCGAACCACTCAACACGCCTGCTGCACAAGACCGTTCGGAGGGGAACAAAGTAATGGCACGACAGCAGCGGCACTTTGCGATCGGTGCGACGGCGCTTGCCGGAACGGCTGCGGCCGGTTTTCTCCTGCCCCTGGCGCTGGCCACCAATGCCTCGGCGCACGTGCCGAGTTGGACGGTGACCTGCGACAAGATCGTGATCGATCTGATCAACTACAGCGGCAACGAGACCGTGAAGAACACCGTCAGCCTCACCATCGACGGCGAGAAGGTCCTGGACGGCAAGATCTTCCCGAAGGAGTACCACGGCACCTTCCCGGTGAAGGATCACAACGCCCCGATCAAGGCGAACCTGGTGGTCACCACCACGGAGAACCCGAACGAGAAGGGCTGGAACATCAACGAGACCAAGACCATCGAGCCGTGCCACACGCCGACTCCCACCCCCACGCCCACCCCCACCAAGACGCCGACCCCGACGCCGACGCCGACCGCGACCCCGACCCCCACGCCGTCGACCACGCCCCCGGCCACGCCGACCCCGTCGGCCACGCCCACCCCGAGCAAGACCCCGACGCCGACCCCGACGCCCACCACCAGTGCGCCGGCGCTCGCCCAGACCGGTAGCAGCGACTCGACCCCGATCATCGCGGCGGCCGGCGGTGGCGTGCTGCTGGTCGGCGGCGCGCTCGTCCTGCTCGCCCGCAAGCGCCGCGGCGGCAGCGAGAGCTGACACCCGGCCCGATGACCACGACGCCCCCCGGCCCGAAGCGGCCGGGGGGCGTCGTTCGTCGGTAACCGCCGACCTACTCCCAGCGGAAGAAGCGGGCGGCCGCGGCCAGCCCGAGCACCGACCAGCCGGCCAGGATGCCGAGGTCGGCCCACGGCACCCCGGCGCCGTTCTGGAGCACCGACCGCAGGCCGTCCGAGAGCGCCGAGATCGGCAGCAGCTCCAGCACCGACCGCACGGCCTCGGGGAACCTGGTCAGCGGCACGATCACCCCGCCGCCGAGCAGCAGCAGGACGAAC
Organism: Kitasatospora sp. NPDC058048; assembly: GCF_042885555.1. NCBI lineage: Bacteria > Bacillati > Actinomycetota > Actinomycetes > Kitasatosporales > Streptomycetaceae > Kitasatospora > Kitasatospora sp. NPDC058048. The sequence continues at coordinate 193,194 of NZ_JBHVRT010000003.1, forward strand.
ACCAGGTTGGCGCCGGCCAGGGTGGCCTCGGCCTTCAGCGTGCCGGCCATCAGCAGGCCGAGCCCGGAGAAGGCGGCGGTGCCGAGGAAGAGCAGCGCGGCGACGGTCAGCGGGTCGCCGTGCGGGGACCAGCCGAGGGCCAGCGCGATCACCGACAGCAGCGCCACCTGCAGCGCCTCCGTCACCAGGACGCAGCCGGTCTTGGCGGTCAGCAGCGCCCAGCGCGGCAGCGGGCTGGCGCCGAGCCGCTTCAGGACGCCGTAGCGGCGCTCGAACCCGGTGGCGATGGCCTGGCCGGTGAAGGCGGTGGACATCACGGCCAGCGCCAGCAGGCCGGGCGCCAGGAAGTCGACCCGCTTGCCGGGGCCCTCGACCGCGACGACGTCCACGGCGGAGAACAGCACCAGCAGCACGGTCGGGATGACCACGGTGAGCAGCAGCTGCTCGCCGTTGCGCAGCAGCATCCGGGTCTCGAACGCGGTCTGGGCGAGCAGCATCCGGCCGACGGGCGCGGGGCCCGGTGCGGGGGAGTAGTCGGTGGTGGTGGCGCTCATGGTTCCCTCACTCCGTTCGCTCACGAGCGCAGCTCCCGTCCGGTCAGGTCGAGGAAGACGTCCTCCAGGCTGCGGCGCTGGACGGACAGCCGTTCGGGCAGGACGCCGGAGGCCGCGCACCAGCCGGTGACGGTGGCCACCAGCCTCGGGTCGACGGGCGCCTCGACGCGGTAGCTGCCGGGGGCGGTCTCGGTGGCCGTGGCGCCCTCGGGCAGCTCCTTGAGCAGCGGGCCGAGGTCGAGGCCGGGCGGGCCGTCGAAGCGCAGGGAGTCCTCGGCGCCGCCGCGGCACAGCTCCTCGACGGTGCCGTCGGCGATCACCCGGCCGCGGTCCACGACGGCGACCCGGTCGGCGAGCTGCTCGGCCTCGTCCATGTGGTGGGTGGTGACGACCACGGTGACGCCGTCCCGGCGCAGGTCGCGCACCAGCTCCCAGGTGGCCCGCCGGGCCTGCGGGTCGAGGCCGGCGGTGGGCTCGTCCAGGAAGACCAGCTCGGGGCGGCCGACCACGGCCATCGCCAGGGCGAGCCGCTGCTGCTGGCCGCCGGACAGCCGCCGGTAGGCGGTGCGGCCGCAGGAGCCGAGGCCGAGGCGCTCGACCAGGGCGTCCACGTCCAGCGGGTGGGCGTGCAGTTTGGCGGTGTGCCGCAGCATCTCGACGGCGCGCGCGCCCGCGTACACGCCGCCGGACTGCAGCATGACGCCGATCCGGGGCCGCAGCGCGGCGCTCTGGGCGACCGGGTCGAGGCCGAGGACCCGGACGGTGCCGGCGTCGGGGCGGCGGTAGCCCTCGCAGGTCTCGATGGTGGTGGTCTTGCCGGCGCCGTTGGGGCCGAGGACGGCGGTGATTGCGCCGGCCGGGATGGTGAGGTCGAGGCCGTCCACCGCGAGCTTGTCGTCGTAGCGTTTGACCAGCCCGGCGATCTGGACCGCGGGTTCGGAGTGCATACCGGCGAGTGTAAGAGGGCCTGACGCGCGGGCCGGACGGCGGCTCGATGATCGTTTTTGCAGGTCAGGTAAGGCTAACCTGCGTGACAGATGACACCGGTGAGGCCTGGATCACGGCTTGTCGCGGCGGAAGGAATTACGCAACACTGGTGTTGTGAAAAACATGCGCGAGCACGCCCAGCAGCAGGAGGCCGAGACGGCCTCCTCCTGCGACGTGCCCGTGACGGCGGCCGAGGTGCTGCTGGAGGGCCACCGGGCCACCCGGGACCGGGTCGCCCGGTCGATCCTGGACCACGGTCCCTCCTCCGCCGCCGACCTGGCGAACCGGCTCGGCCTCACCGCCGCCGCCGTCCGCCGCCACCTCGACGGGCTGGTCGCCACCCGTCTGGTCGAGTCCCGCGAACAGCGGGTCTACGGAAGCCGCGGCCGGGGCCGTCCGGCCAAGGTCTTCGCCCTCACCGACGCCGGCCGGGACGCCTTCTACCAGGCGTACGACCAGCTCGCCGCCGACGCGCTCCGCTGGATCGCGGACTCGGTGGGCGGCGGCAAGGCGGGGGAGGAAGCGGTCGCCGCCTTCGCCCGCGCCCGGTTCGGCCAGCAGGCCGAGAAGTACCTGGAGGCCCTGCGCATGGCCGCCGCCGGGGAACGCACCGAGGCGCTGGCCCAGGCGCTGAGCGCGGACGGGTACGCTGCCACGGTGCGGCGTGTCCCGTCGGCCGCGGCCAAGGCCCCGGCGGGCGCCCAGCTCTGCCAGCACCACTGCCCGGTCGCGCACATCGCCGAGCAGTTCCCGCAGCTCTGCGAGGCGGAGACCGAGGTCTTCTCCCGGCTCCTGGGCACCCATGTGCAACGGCTGGCCACGATCGCCCACGGCGACGGGGTCTGCACCACCTATGTGCCGGCACCCGGTGCCGCATCGTCGCCCGCCCAGCCCCCGGCGGGACGCGGCTCCGATGCAGTGCCGACTGCCGGTACGTCCACCGAAGATTCAGCGTCCGCGCGTTAGGAAGCTCGCATGACTGACACCGTTTCGCACCCCGAGCTCGAAGGCCTCGGCAATTACGAGTACGGCTGGGCCGACCCGGACACCGCCGGTGCCGCGGCCAAGCGCGGGCTCAGCGAGGAGGTCGTCCGCGACATCTCGGCGAAGAAGAACGAGTCCGAGTGGATGCTGAACCTGCGGCTCAAGGGCCTGAAGCTGTTCGGCAAGAAGCCCATGCCGACCTGGGGCTCCGACCTCTCCGGCATCGACTTCGACAACATCAAGTACTTCGTCCGCTCCACCGAGAAGCAGGCCGAGTCCTGGGAGGACCTGCCCGCGGACATCAAGGCCACCTACGACAAGCTCGGCATCCCGGAGGCGGAGAAGCAGCGCCTGGTCGCCGGTGTCGCCGCCCAGTACGAGTCCGAGGTCGTCTACCACCAGATCCGTGAGGACCTGGAGGAGCAGGGCGTCATCTTCCTGGACACCGACACCGCGCTGCGCGAGCACCCGGAGATCTTCAAGGAGTACTTCGGCACCGTCATCCCGGTCGGCGACAACAAGTTCGCCGCGCTGAACACGGCCGTGTGGTCCGGCGGCTCGTTCATCTACGTGCCGAAGGGCGTGCACGTCGACATCCCGCTGCAGGCCTACTTCCGGATCAACACCGAGAACATGGGCCAGTTCGAGCGGACGCTGATCATCGTCGACGAGGACGCCTACGTCCACTACGTCGAGGGCTGCACCGCCCCGATCTACTCCTCCGACTCGCTGCACTCGGCGGTCGTGGAGATCATCGTCAAGAAGGGCGGCCGCTGCCGCTACACGACCATCCAGAACTGGTCGAACAACGTCTACAACCTGGTCACCAAGCGCGCCGTGGCGTACGAGGGCGCGACCATGGAGTGGGTCGACGGCAACATCGGCTCCAAGGTCACCATGAAGTACCCGGCCGTCTACCTGATGGGCGAGCACGCCAAGGGCGAGACCCTGTCGATCGCCTTCGCGGGTGAGGGCCAGCACCAGGACGCCGGCGCCAAGATGGTGCACATGGCGCCGAACACCTCCTCCAACATCGTCTCCAAGTCGGTGGCGCGCGGCGGCGGCCGGACCTCCTACCGCGGCCTGATCGAGATCGGCGAGGGCTCCAAGGGCGCCAAGTCCAACGTGCTGTGCGACGCGCTGCTGGTGGACACCATCTCCCGCTCGGACACCTACCCGTACGTGGACGTCCGCGAGGACGACGTGTCCATGGGCCACGAGGCGACCGTCTCCAAGGTCAGCGAGGACCAGCTCTTCTACCTGATGAGCCGCGGCATGACCGAGTTCGAGGCGATGGCGATGATCGTCCGCGGCTTCGTCGAGCCGATCGCGCGCGAGCTGCCGATGGAGTACGCGCTGGAGCTCAACAGGCTGATCGAGCTGCAGATGGAGGGCGCGGTCGGCTGACCCAGGCCGCCGCCGCCGTCCACTCATTTCCGAGGAAGAGAGCACTACGAACAGCCATGGCTGAGCAGAACACCACCGGCTCCACCACCGCCGGGTCGATCGAGGTCGGCACCGCCGGCGCGGGCGCGCAGCTCGCCGGCCCCGGCACCGGCCGCACCGCGGTCCAGCAGCCGATCGACGCGCGCGTCGCGGTCAAGCCGTCCTTCGACGTGAACGACTTCCCGGTGCCCACCGGCCGCGAGGAGGACTGGCGGTTCACCCCGCTGCACCGCCTCGGCGGGCTGCACGACGGCACCGCCGCCTCCGCCCCGCGCGGTGAGGACAAGGTCGAGTTCACGCTGCCGGACGGCGTCACCGCCGAGACCGTCGGCCGGGACGACGCCCGCCTGGGCAAGGCCGGCAAGCCGGTCGACCGGGTCGCCGCGCAGGCGTTCAGCGCCTTCGAGCAGGCGCTGGTGGTCACCGTCCCCAAGGAGTCGGTGCTGGCCGAGCCGGTCAGGATCGACGTGCGCGGCGAGGGCGGGGTCCGCTTCGCCCACGTGGTGATCGACGTCAAGCCGTTCGCCGAGGCCGTCGTGGTGCTGAACCACGAGGGCACCGGCACCCGGGCCGCCAACGTCGAGCTGCTGGTCGGCGAGGGCGCCAAGCTCACCTTCGTCTCCGTGCAGGACTGGGAGCGCGACGCCGTCCACGCCGCCCAGCACAACGCGCTGATCGGCCGGGACGCCTCGTTCAAGTCCGTGGCCGTCACCTTCGGCGGCGACCTGGTCCGCCTGCACCCGCGGGTCACCTACGCGGGCCCCGGCGGCGAGGCCGAGCTGTTCGGCCTCTACTTCGCCGACGCCGGCCAGCACCTGGAGCACCGCCTGGTGATCGACCACGACACGCCGCACTGCCGGTCGAACGTGGCGTACAAGGGCGCGCTCCAGGGCCAGGACGCGCACGCGGTCTGGGTCGGCGACGTGCTGATCCGCGCCGCCGCGGTCGGCACCGACACCTACGAGCTCAACCGGAACCTGGTGCTCACCGACGGCGCCCGGGTCGACTCGATCCCGAACCTGGAGATCGAGACCGGCGAGATCGTCGGCGCCGGCCACGCCTCGGCGACCGGCCGCTTCGACGACGAGCAGCTGTTCTACCTGCAGGCCCGCGGCATCCCGGCCGACGAGGCCCGCCGCCTGGTCGTGCGCGGCTTCTTCGCCGAGCTGCTCCAGCAGATCGGCGTGGCCGAGGTCCAGGACCAGCTCATGGAGAAGATCGACGCCGAGCTGGAATCGGCGGTCTGAACGCGATGACCTTCCTCCGTGCCTGCGCGCTGAGCGACCTCCAGGAGGACGTTCCCAAGCGCGTGGACCTCAACGGCGTGCCGGTCTCCGTCGTCCGCACCGACGAGGGGGTGTTCGCGGTCAACGACACCTGCTCGCACGCGAACGTCTCGCTCTCCGAGGGCGAGGTCGAGGACTGCATGATCGAGTGCTGGCTGCACGGCTCCAGCTTCGACCTGCGCACCGGCAAGCCGTCCGGCCTGCCCGCCACCAAGCCGGTCGCTGTCTACCCCGTAAAGATCGAAGGGGACGATGTGCTCGTCTCCGTCAACCAGGAGTCCTGAGTACACATGGCAACCCTTGAAATCCGCGACCTGCACGTCTCCGTGGACGCCGAGAACGGCCCGCGCGAGATCCTGAAGGGCGTGGACCTGACCGTGAAGCAGGGCGAGACCCACGCCATCATGGGTCCGAACGGCTCCGGCAAGTCCACCCTCGCCTACTCGCTGGCCGGCCACCCCAAGTACACCGTCACCGGCGGCTCGGTGCTGCTGGACGGCGAGGACGTCCTGGAGATGTCCGTCGACGAGCGTGCCAAGGCCGGCGTCTTCCTGGCCATGCAGTACCCGGTCGAGGTCCCCGGCGTCTCGGTCAGCAACTTCCTGCGCACCGCCGCCACCGCCGTCCGCGGCGAGGCCCCCAAGCTGCGGCTGTGGGTGAAGGAGGTCAAGGAGGCGATGGCCGCCCTCCAGATGGACCCGGCCTTCGCCGAGCGCAACGTCAACGAGGGCTTCTCCGGCGGTGAGAAGAAGCGCCACGAGATCCTCCAGCTGGAGCTGCTCAAGCCGAAGATCGCGATCCTCGACGAGACCGACTCCGGCCTGGACGTCGACGCGCTGCGCATCGTCTCCGAGGGCATCAACCGGGTCCGCTCGACCGGCGAGGTCGGCACCCTGCTGGTGACCCACTACACCCGCATCCTGCGGTACATCAAGCCCGACCACGTCCACGTCTTCGCGGGCGGCCGCATCGTCGAGTCCGGCGGCGCCGAGCTGGCCGACAAGCTGGAGGAAGAGGGCTACGAGTCGTATGTGAAGGGGGGCGCGTCCGAGTGACCCATCCGTTTGCGGGACTGCTCGACACCGACGCGATCCGCAAGGACTTCCCGGTCCTCCAGCGGGTGCTGCACGACGACAAGCCGCTGGTCTACCTGGACAACGCGGCCACCTCGCAGAAGCCGCGCCAGGTGCTGGACGCCCTGAACGCCTACTACGAGCGGCACAACGCCAACGTCCACCGCGGCGTGCACGTGCTCGCCGAGGAGGCCACGGCGCTGTACGAGGGCGCCCGGGACAAGGTCGCGGCCTTCGTCAACGCGCCGAGCCGCAACGAGGTGATCTTCACCAAGAACGCCTCGGAGTCGCTCAACCTCGTCGCCAACATGCTGGCCTGGGCCGACGAGCCCTACCGGGTGGACGCCGACTCCGAGATCGTCATCACGGAGATGGAGCACCACTCCAACATCGTCCCGTGGCAGCTGCTGTCGCAGCGCAGCGGCGCGAAGCTCAAGTGGTTCGGGCTGACCGACGAGGGCCGGCTCGACCTGTCGAACATCGACGAGCTGATCACCGAGAAGACCAAGGTGGTCTCCTTCACCCTGGTCTCCAACCTGCTCGGCACGATCAACCCGGTCGAGACGATCGTCCGCAAGGCCCAGTCGGTCGGCGCCCTGGTCGTCATCGACGCCTCGCAGGCCGCGCCGCACATGGTGATGGACGTGCAGGCGCTGGAGGCCGACTTCGTCGCCTTCACCGGCCACAAGATGCTGGCCCCGACCGGCATCGGCGTGCTCTGGGGCCGCCAGGAGCTGCTGGAGGACCTCCCGCCGTTCCTCGGCGGCGGCGAGATGATCGAGACCGTCACCATGGGCTCGTCCACCTACGCCCCGGCGCCCCACAAGTTCGAGGCCGGCACCCCGCCGATCGCCCAGGCGGTCGGGCTCGGCGCGGCCATCGACTACCTCCAGGGCATCGGCATGGAGAAGATCGCGGCGCACGAGCACGCGATCACCGAGTACGCCGTCGAGCGGCTGCTGGAGGTCCCGGACCTGCGGATCATCGGCCCGCGCACGGCCGTGGACCGCGGTGCCGCGATCTCCTTCACCCTCGGCGACATCCACCCGCACGACGTGGGTCAGGTGCTGGACGAGCAGGGCATCGCCGTGCGCGTCGGCCACCACTGCGCGCGGCCGGTGTGCCTGCGGTACGGAATTCCGGCGACCACGCGGGCGTCGTTCTATCTGTACTCGACGCCGGGCGAGGTCGACGCGCTGATCGACGGCCTGCACCACGTCCGGAACTTCTTCGGCTGAGGGACGGGGCAGGACGACCATGAAGCTCGACTCGATGTACCAGGACATCATCCTGGACCACTACCGCAACCCGCACGGCAAGGGGCTGCGGGACGGCGACGCCGAGGTGCACCACGTCAACCCGACGTGCGGCGACGAGATCACCCTGCGGGTGAAGCTCGACGGCGCCACCGTCACCGACGTCTCGTACGAGTCGCAGGGCTGTTCGATCAGCCAGGCGAGCGCCTCGGTGCTCAACGACCTGGTGGTCGGCAAGACCGTGGGCGAGGCGCAGGCGGTCCAGGAGGCCTTCCTGGAGCTGATGCAGAGCAAGGGCCAGGGCGAGGGCGACGAGGAGGTGCTGGAGGACGCGGTCGCGTTCGCCGGCGTCTCCAAGTACCCGGCCCGGGTCAAGTGCGCCCTGCTCAGCTGGATGGCCTGGAAGGACGCCACCGCCCAGGCGCTCGCCCAGAACCCCGCCGTGAACGACTGACCCCGCAGAGGAGGACAAGACCATGAGTGACGAGAGCACCACCACCGGCACCGAGGCCCCCGCTGCGGAGCAGCAGACCGGTCTCATCGTCGGCACCACCGCCGGCACCGTCTCGGTCGAGGACCTGACCGAGGCCCTGATGGACGTCGTCGACCCCGAACTGGGCATCGACGTCGTCAACCTGGGCCTGATCTACGGCATCCACATCGACGAGTCCGACGTGGCCACCATCGACATGACGCTCACCTCGGCGGCCTGCCCGCTGACCGACGTCATCGAGGACCAGGCCAAGACCGCCACCGACGGCCTGGTGCAGGACCTGCGCATCAACTGGGTCTGGATGCCGCCGTGGGGCCCGGACAAGATCACCGACGACGGCCGCGACCAGCTCCGCGCCCTCGGCTTCAACGTCTGAGGACGTTCGTCGATCGTCAACCTGCTGCCGCGCGAACCGAGGGGTTCGCGCGGCAGCGGCGTTTCCGGGCCCCGCTTCGCCCGCCGCCGGGTGCCCGCCCCGGCCCTCGCCGCGCGCCGCCCGGCCAGGCGGCGCGGCGCTGATGGAGCAGGGCGACGTGGTTCAGGCGGCGATGTGTGCAGGTCGACTGCCGGTCATCGCGGAGCGCAGTGCGGTTCGGACCCGGGCGGCACCCGCGGCTGCCACGTCCGCACCCTGGCCGACCGTGAGGGACCGGGTTGCCAGGCCGGCGCACGGGCGGCAGATGCCCGGTCGGGGCACGGGGTCGTGGCACTTGGCGCACTCGGAGTACCGGGCCGGTGGCCGTGCGGCGGGCCGCGCGGGCGGCATCTTGTGCTCCAGGCGGTAGCGGAGCACGGCGGCCGCCGAGTGCACCGGGGTGGGCAGGCCCGGCAGCAGGGCCTGGGCCAGGTCGGCGTGGGCCGCGCCGCGTTGCAGCCACTGTGCGACGAGGGGCGCGAGTTCGGCGGCTTCGGCCTCGCCCAGGCGCAGTCGGGGCTCGGGGCGGATCACCCGGAACAGCGTGGCGACCGCCTCGCGGACCTCTTCGGTCTCGAAATCCTCCTCCCGTCCTTCTGATTCGGCGTCATCGGCCGGACTCGCGGGGAGGGTGGGTTCTTGCTGCCGGTCCTTTACAACAGGGCTGCCAGCGCGCCCGGTGGCCGCTCCACCGGGAGCCGGACGGGTGGCATCCGGCGCGAACCATGGTGTGTCGTACACGTGGGTCTCGGTGCGGATGGTGCCGTCCGGCATGCGGATCTTCTCAACGCGGTAGAAGCCCGCGTCGGTCAGCTCCTTCAGGGCCTTGCGGATCGCTCCGCGCCCCTGCGGGCTGGAGTCGGCCATGTGCCGACCGTCCTCCCGCCAGCCGTCGGGTCGGGAGAGGAGGTCCGCGAGCAGGCCTCGGGCGGTGTAGCTCAACCGCCGGTACTGAAGCACGGCGTTGGGCAGCACGGTGAAGTTGCGCACGTGGGCGCTACGATGGACACGCATCGGGAGTTTTGGCTCCTGTTGCCGGACCCCGGGGTGTTACCAGCACCGCCGGGGTCGCCTGTTTTCGATTGGATTACGGAACGTATCACGGCAATTGACACTGCGTGAGGCGTTTGGGGTCGATGAGCAGCTGCCGACTTGCGGTTACCTGGCGGTCAGGAGGTCCCCGCCTTCGACGGCCGCGCGCAGGACGGTGGCGAAGTCCCGGGGCAGGAGGTTGACCGCGTCGAGGGCTTCGGTGGTGAGGGGGATTTCCTCCAGGAGGTACTCGCCTCGGCCTTCCTGGCTGAACTCGGGACCGGTGCGGTCCTCGAAGCTCCACTTCTCGACGGTGGCGAGGTAGAAGTCCTGGCGCTCGTCGCCGGTTTCGACGGTGTGGAGGAGGCGGACGATCTCGGCTTCGCCGGCGATCTCCTCGCGGACCTCGCGCAGCAGGGCGTCCTCGGGGCCGGCGTCGGTCGGCTCGATCCTGCCACCGACGATCACCCAGTACGGGGCGATGCCGGGGCGGATGCGCTTGATCAGCAACATGGTGTCGTGCGGGGTGAGGAGTACGGCTCGGACGCGGTGCTGCATGGTGGCTTGCTTCCTGTTCGGTGGGATGGGCCGGTCAGTGGAGGAGCCAGCCGCCGTCGACGTGCAACGACTGGCCGGCGATGAAGGACGTACTGGGGTCGGCGAGGAAGGCGATGTCCTCGGGGCGGCCCCGGTCAAGGAAGGCCGGGGCCGCCGGCACGACACCATGCAGAGGTCCCGAGCGATCACCGCAGTCCGGCTCGCCCGCGCCCAGCTCGGGCAGGGCGATCTGGAGCCCGCGATCGCAACCGCCATGTTCGTCCCGGTCGAGGACTCCGCGCATCCCCGCGTCACCTGGATGCTGGCCGCCTTCGGCAAGTCGCTGAACGAGCGGGCCGGCGGCAGTGGCCCGGACCACACTTGGACGGCGTACGCCCACAACACCTGGAGGACCACCGCGTGACCGTCGAACTCCGTCACCACACCACCCTGCCCCCCGGGGCCCGGCAGGACCTGCTGGACGTGTACAGCGACGTGCGGGCCCCACTGCTGCACCTGCCGAACTACCGCGTCGACGTGTTCGCCGAACGCCTCGACCGGCATGCCACCGAGCCCGGCTTCGAGCTCGTCCTCGGCTACGACGGTGAGGTACCCATCGGCTACGCCTACGGCAACACGGTCGAGGCGGGCGACCGCTACTGGAAGCGCATGACCGAGCCCCTTCCGGACGGCTGCACCGAAGCCCCGGCTCTGGCCATCAAGGAAATCGGCGTCCGGACCGGCTGGCGCGGCACGGGTACCGCCCGCCGGATCCACGACGACCTGCTGCGCCGCCGCATTGAGGGCCGTGTCACCCTCCTGGTCAACCCGCTCGCCGGAGACGGCAAGGTCCAGCGACTCTACGAGACCTGGGGCTACCAGGCGTTCAATGCGCAACAGCCCTCTCCGGAGTCGCCCCGGCTGACCGCGATGATCCGCCCGATCCACTGAGCCTGAGGCGGTGGAGCCGGGCGAAACGCCGCAAGCAACCGACTGCCGGTCACAGCCGCGGGTGCCGTCCGGGTCCGGACCGCTCTGCGCTCCGCGATAACCGGCGGTCGGCCTGCGCACATCGCCGCCTGAGACACGCTGTCCCATCGGTCCGAAGGGGCTCCGGAGGCTACGTCGCCCGGCTCCGCCCTCGCCGCGTGCCGCCTGGCGGGGCGGCGCGCGGTGAGGGCGGGGGCGGGAACCCGCCGGCAGGCGGGTGGGGGGTGGATGGTGGGGAACGGCGGTGGACTTGTTCAACGAAGCAGATGATGCGCGGGTGTTCACCCGGTGGCGGAAGCGTCGCTGCCCGGGACTTCTTCGGAAGTCCCGGGCAGCGGCGTTTCGGTGTTCGAGGGGGTCAGGCTGTTGCCCCGGGTTTGCGGGCGACGGCCATCGCGAGGGCGGTGCAGGCGACGGCGGCGACGGCGGCGAAGCCGCTGACGGAGGGGAGGAGGCCGTAGGTCTGGACGAGGGCGCCGAGGGCGATGATGGGGGCGGAGCTGCCGAGGTAGACGATGACCCAGAGGGTGCTCAGCTCGGAGCCGCGGCGTTCCGGGTTCATCGCGCCGACGGCGGCGGTGAACAGGGAGCGGAAGGCCACGCCCTGGGAGATTCCGCCGAGGACGCTGCCGATGAAGAGCAGCGCCGGGGTGCCGGTGTACTGGGCGGCGACGACCAGGCCGAGGCCGGCGGCCAGGCCGGCCATGCCGAGGGCGGTCACCACGCGGTCCGAGGTCGGCGGGACGAGCAGCTGGGTGGCGGCCGAGGAGCCGAGCAGGAGGGCCGCCACTATCGCGCCGACCAGTTTGGAGTCGGTGTGCAGCAGTTGGGCGGCGAAGGCCGGGGCCAGGCTGAGGTAGACGCCGAACACCGCGTAGGAGATGAAGCCGGCGGTGGCGGCGAGCAGGAATTCGCGGCGCCCGGTGCGGGGCAGCCGCAGGCGCTGCGGGCGCAGGTGGGCCGGGGTGGTGATGCGGGGCGGGGAGGCCGGCGGGCGGCTGCGGCCGGGCATCCGGGGGTGGAGGAGGGCCAGCGGCACGCAGAGCGCCAGCAGGGCGACGGCGTGCAGCAGGAACGGGGTGAGCAGCGGGTCGGAGCCGCCGGCCAGCAGGGCGCCGACCACCGGGCCGAGCGCGACGCCGCCCGCCGAGCAGGCCAGGGTGATCTTGGCGGCCTGGGTCGGCCGGTCGGGCAGCAGGTCGCCGAGGGCGGCCCCGGCGGCGCCGGTGGACAGGCCGACGGCGATGCCCTGGACGGCTCGGCCGGCGGCGAGCTGCCAGAAGCTGCCGGAGGTGGCGAACACGACGTCGCCGGCGGCGGCCAGCGCGACGGCGGGCAGGATCAGGGCGCGTCGGCCGAGGTGGTCGGACCAGTGGCCGACCACGGCCAGCACCGGGACCAGCGCCAGTACGTAGATCGCGAACAGGACGGTGGTGTCGAGCGCGGTGAGGTGCAGCCGCTGCTGGAGGAGCGAGTAGATCGGCGTCGCGAGGTTGGCGCCGATCAGCATCAGCAGCAGGGCGGCGGCCACCAGGCCGACGCGGACGCCGCGCAGCGCGTTCCAGCGGCTGATCGCGGCGAGCTGGAGCTGGGCGCGTGGCGCGAGCTCCAGGGGAAGCAGGGCCTCCGACAGTCGGCGTCCGTCGAGCTGCGCGGTGCGCAGGCCGGAGCCGGCGGGGGAGAGGTCCGCCATGGCAGGGGTCTCCTGTGGCCGGGCACCACCGGGGTCGGCGGGGTTGTGCCGGCGCGCCCGTCCGGAGGCGCTGTGGTGGTGGCCGCGGGTACGGGCTCCCTGGTGGGGCGAGGTGAGCTGAAGAGGGCCCCTCCGGCCCGGGGTCGGGCGGAGGGCGGTTGGGCTTCGTTGCCCCGGTGGCAGGCGCGGGGTGTGCGCGCTACCAGACCGAAGGATAAGGGGTGGGCGCACGTCCATGGCGCGCGCCCCTGGGTGCGCCCCGTACGGCCGGGCATCGGGGGTGCCCGGCCTATACGCTGAGGTGATGGATCGGTACGCGGCGCTGTTGGGCTGACCGCTGGCTGAGGGAGAGCGCACAACGATGGCCGGACGACGTCGCAAGAACACCGGGGCTTCGGCGGGGGAGGGCGCGGCGGAGGCGGTGCTGCCCGCGGACCTGGAGCTCCAGGACCTCTACGGGGCGTTCGCCGCGCACGGGCTGGACGACGAGGACCTGGACGACGCGGCCGTCCTGGTCCCGCCGGTGAAGCTGCCCGCGGAGCGGGAGCTGGCCGAGCAGGCGAAGGCCGTACCGATGTTCGGGTACGCGCTGGTGCTGGCCCGCTGGGCCGCCCCGCACCGGGAGGTGGACGAGTTCGGCGACCTGGTCGAGGCGGACCGGGCACCCGCGGCCCGGCTGCTGGGCCTGGCCCCGGCCGAGGGCGAGGTGCCCGAGGAGGCCGAGGTCGAGGCACTGCGGGCCTGGTCGCTGGCCTGCGACCTGGACCTGGTGGAGCTCGGCACGACCGCGGACGGCGAGCACGTCGCCGTCCCGGGCCCGGACCTGGAACCCGCCGAGCAGGGCGACCCGGAGACCGTCCTGGAGCTGTGGCTGACCGCCGCCGGGATCGTCCGGGAGCTGGCCGTCGAGGCGGACTCCGTCCCGGAGGGGGCCGAGGGCGGGGCGGAACCGGCCGGGGACGGCGCGGACGAGGAGGAGGACGAGGACGGGCTCTCCGAGGTCGAGGAGGCCCGCGACGAGGCCGCCGAGCTGCTGGACGAGGCCCTGCAGGTGCTCTACGAGACCACCGCCTTCGCCGAGCCGGGCAACGAGACCGTGCCGCTGGGCGTGCTGGCCGCCCTGCTGGTCGTCCCGGAGGGCGAGGAGCCCAGCGAGGAGCTGCTCGGCGACATCACGGACGTGATGGTCGCGCTGGACCCGATGCTGGGCGACCTCGCCGAGCTCGGCCTGCTGGACTACCGCCCGATCGACCCCGAGCTGTTCGACGAGGAGGACGGCGAGGAGCCCGCCGCGGTCGGTGAGGAGCCGCTGGACGAGGAGGAGTCGGCCCGCTTCGGGCTGGTCCGGCTCACCCCGCTCGGCCAGTACGGCATCCGGCAGTGGCTGCTGGAGGACGGCTACGACGCCCCGCTGGTCGGCGACCTGGCCCGGGGGAACGCGGCCGAGCTGCTGCGCGGGGTGTGCGAGTCCGCCAACGTGCTGCCGGAGGAGGAGCTGCGGGTGTGGACCGCCGACCGGGAGCCGGTGGCGGCGGCGCGCGAGCTGCTCGCGGCGGCGCGCGGTACCGACGGCTACGGCCCGCTGCGCCGGATGCTCTGCGTCTCGGCGCTCAACCTGCTCGGGCCGGACGCGGAGCCGGCCGTCCGGGAGGCCATGGACGACCCGGAGCTGGGTGGCGCGGCGCGGGCCTGGCTGGCCGCGCAGGGCGCGACGGACGTGCCGGTGCCGGACCGGGCGATGGCGCTGTGGACGGTGGTCGACACCTTCGCCGCCCAGCTGCTGGACAACGGCGGGGACGCCGAGCTGCTCCGCGAACTGATCACCGACCTGCCGGTGAACGGCGATCCGGCCGGGTGGTTCGGCGAGCTGTGGCGGGTCGACCACCCGTACACGGCGGACGTCCTGGAGGCGATCGGGGAGCTGCACCCGGATCGGGCGCTGGCCAAGGAGGCGCGCAAGGCCGCCTTCAAGGCGCGCTCCAGGAGCTGAGCCTCCCGGCCTTCACGGAGTGGGCCGAGCCGGGCCCGGGTCACGGAAGGTCCAGCGAGCCGTCCTCGGTGAAGGGGAAGAACGGGTTGTGGGCCAGCTCCCAGAGGTGGCCGTCCGGGTCCTCGAAGTAGCCGGAGTAGCCGCCCCAGTCGGTCGGGACCGGCGGCTTGACCACCACGGCGCCGGCCTCCACCGCCGTCCGCAGCGCGGCGTCCACCAGCGTGGGGGACTCCAGGTTCACCGCGAGGGTGACGCCGCGGAAGGAGGGCTCGCCGGCGGGGGGCAGGCCCGCGTCGGCGGCCAGCTCCTCGGTGGGGAAGAGCCCGAGCGCCGAGTCGGCGGTGCGGAACCAGACGATCTCAGGGCTGGAGGCGGCGGAGCGCTTCCAGCCGAGCGCCTCGTAGAAGCGGGCGCTGCGGTCGAGGTCGGTCACCCCGAGGGTGACGATGCTGATCCGGGCGGGGAAGGCGCCCGGCCGGGTCCGGTCCTGGGCGGCGCCGTCGTGCGCCGCCCCGTTCTGTGCTGCCGCGTTCTGTGCTGTCATGCCGCCAGGTTAGGGAGGGCCGCTGACAACCGGGCGTCCTGACACGGCCACCACCCCCGTCCGGAGGCGGAGCTGATGACCCGGCAGCTGCGGACACGTAAGGTGGCGTCAGCGGTGCGGGTGCGAGGAATCGGGGGTGCGGCACAGGATGATGCGGGAGAACGGCGGCAGGCACCAGAAGCGGAACACCGGGCCCTCGGGGTCCGTCCCGGCTCCGGACCGGCCGGTCCGGGAGGACCGTTTCGCCGGTCGGCCCGCGGAGCGCGGCGCGGACCGGAGCGCGGACCGGAGCGCGGAGCAGCCCGCCGACCGGCCGTCGGGCCGGGCGGCCGAACCGCCCGTGGACCGGGCCGCCGGCCGGCCCGTCGACCCATTCGCCGACCAGGAGGCGTTCTCCCGCCGGACCCTGGCGGCGGCCGACTTCCCGGTGTACGGCGTGGTCGCCGGTCGAGCGGTGGCCGGGGACGTGCGGACCGGTGGACCGGCGGCCGGTGACGGGGCCGAGGATGACGCGGTGGACGGTGAGGCGCCGGACGGTGAGGCGCTGGCCGCCTTCGAGACCTCCGGCGGCGAGCTGCGCTGGGTCGAGGTCCAGTGCGGTGACTGGCGCTCGGCGGCCGGCCCGTACGTCACCGTGCGCACCTACCGGCCGGGCGCCGATCGGGGCGAGCGGCTGCCCGAGCTGGAGGACCTGGTCGAGGACGAACGGGACCGCGTCTACGAGCAGTTGGGCATCGACGAGGGCGACGGGCCGGGCCGGGTACGGGCGTTGCGCGCGTGGATCACGGTGGACGGCGAGCCCTGCGCGGTGGAGGTGCACGAGGACCGGCCGGTGCCGGAGCCCGGCGCCCCGGCGGCGCCCCGGCCGGAGGCGGTGTGGGCCGGGCGACTGCGGGTCGGCGGGCTGACCGTGACGGTCTGCGGGCGCGGGGTGGCCCCCGGCGCGGTGGAGCTCGGCTCGATCGGCGACTTCGAGCGCTGCCTGCGCGGACGCACCGGACTGCTGCGCGACCTGGCCGCCCGACGGGCCCGCCACGTGCCGGTCGAGGAGCGCGAACTGCCGCCCGCCGTCGGGATGGAGGCGCACCGGGCGCTGATCGCGCAGACCGTCGCCGAGTCCGCCGCGATCGAGGCGCAGGTGCGGGTCGGGCGTACGCCGCGGTTGCCGCGCGGGCTGCGCGGGGACATCGGCGCGGTGCGCTGGGAGACGGCGGTGCGCCAGCAGATGCGGCTGGCCACCGAGACCCGGGAGGAGGCCGCGGCGGCGGTCACCTCGATGGTGAACCACCTCGACCGGCTGTCCCAGCAGACGCATTGGCTGGTCGGCACGGCGGAGGGCGAGGCTGCCGTCGAGGAGGTGGTCCGGTACACGGTGTTCGCGAGCGAGGTGGCGAGCCTGCCGGCGCAGCGGGCCTGGGCGCAGCTGTGGCGGGAGCGGCCGGGCGGCGGCGGGGCGGGCGTGTGGGAGGAGCAGCGGCTGTCCGAGCAGCTGTGGCTGGCGGCCTGGGAGCAGTGGCGGGCGGCGCGGCACTGACGGGCTGTCGGCCCGCGCGGCGTCCGACGGAGCTCCCCTCCGGCGGGTGCCGGCGTAAAGCCGAGGTCATGTGAAGGTCATCGGTCGGCAAATGGCCGCCTGGGCGTGAGGTGGACGTCATACCGGGTTCACCCGCCCGGCGGAGCCTGCTGGGCGTCGGCATCCCGCACCGACGCCCCCGCTCATCCTCAGGAGTTGCTGCCATGTCGCTGTCCCGCCGGGACTTCGTCAACCGTTCCACCCTCGTCGGGGCCGGCGTGCTGATCGCCGGCAGCGCCGAGGCGCTGGCCAGCGCCCCGGGCGCGATCGCCGCCCCGGTCGGCGGCGAGGCCCCGGTCGCCGCGGCCGCCGGGACCAACTCGGCCGCCGGCACCGCGGTCGGCTACGGCCCGCTGGTCCAGGACCCGGGCGGCCTGCTGTCCCTGCCGAAGGGCTTCTCGTACAAGGTCCTCAACCGGGCCGGCGTCACCAAGCTGCGCACCGGCGAGTTCACCCCGAGCAACCACGACGGCACCTCCGCCTTCGAGGACGAGCGCGGCGGCAACTACATGGTCGTCAACCACGAGCTGGCCGGCGCCCGCGCCAACTGGCCGCACCCGGTGCCGCTGACCGAGGGCCACGTCTACGACCCGGGTGCGGCCGGCGGCTGCACCATCGTGCACGCCAAGCGGGACGGCTCGGTCGAGCAGTGGGTCGGCATCGCGGGCACCGCCACCAACTGCGCCGGCGGCGTGACCCCGTGGGGCACCTGGCTGTCCGGCGAGGAGACCGAGGACAAGGCCGGCAAGAACGGCTTCACCAAGGACCACGGCTACATCTTCGAGGTCGACCCGTTCGACGACGACTACAACCGCGACCCGCAGCCGGTCAAGGCCTTCGGCCGCTACGCCCACGAGGCCGTCGTGGTGGACCCCAAGCGCGGCCAGGTCTACCTGACCGAGGACGCCTCGAACCCGAACGGCCTGCTGTTCCGCTGGACCCCGCCGGCCGGCTTCAAGCACGGCCGCTACAAGCTGCGCCAGCTGGCCGCCGACGCCGGTGTGCTGGAGGCCTTCAAGGTCTTCGACGCGCAGGGCAAGTTCATCGACGACCTCTCCCGCGCCACCGCGGTCGGCACCACCTACGGCGTGGACTGGGTCAAGGTCGCGGACCGCGACGCCAGGACCGTCTCGGTGCGCAAGCAGTTCAAGGACGGCGAGGTCACCCGCGCCCGGAAGCTGGAGGGCATGTGGTGGGGTGACGGCGGCTTCTACTTCGTCTCCAGCTTCGCCCGCTCGGAGAGCCCGCTCCAGCACGACGGCCAGGTCTGGTTCTACAACCCGGCCCGCCGCACCATCACCCTGAAGGTCCTGCTGGGCGTCAACACCGACGTCTGGGGCGACCACGACAACTTCGACGGCCCGGACAACATCACCGTCTCGCCGTACGGCGGCATCGTGATCTGCGAGGACGGCGAGGGCGTCTCGCACCTGTTCGGCGCCACCGAGGAGGGCCTGGTCTTCCCGATCGCCCGCAACGAGCTGAACATCGGCACCGCCGAGAAGCCCGAGTTCAGCGAGTTCACCGGGGTGACCTTCTCGGACGACGGCAAGACCCTCTTCGCCAACATCCAGACCCCGGGCATCCAGCTGGCCATCAGCGGCCCGTGGCGCCGGCTGAACGAGCACAAGCGCGGCCAGGGCTACGGCGAGTGACCCTCCGAGCGTGAAGGGCTGCCCGCGGACCACTCGTCCGCGGGCAGTCGCAGTTGCAGCATGGCCAGCAGGCGCTGCTGCGGCTGGGCGAGGTCGATGCCGGTCAGCTGCTCGGCCCGGCGGACCCGGTAGCGCAGGGTGTTGGGGTGGATGTGCAGGGCGTCCGCGGCCACCCGGACCTCGCCGAGCGCGTCCAGCCAGGCCAGCACCGACTCGGCGAGCCGGGTGCCGTGCCGGCGGTCGTACGCGGTGAGTGCGGTCAGCCGCGGGTCGCGCAGGCCGGAGCGCTCCTGGAGCAGCGCCAGCATCTCGCTGACCAGCACCTCCGCCTGCACGTCGATCAGCGCCGCGACGTCGAGGTCCACCCCGCCGCGGCCCATCGCGTCCAGGATCCGGTCCGCCTGCGCGCGGGAGTCGGGCACCTGGGCCAGGCCGTCGACGGTCGAGCCGATCGCGGCGCGCAGCGGGACGCCCAGGTGCTCGCGGGCGGCCGTCACCACCTCGGAGGCCCAGTCGCGCACGGTGGTCATCGGCAGGCCGGGCGGCAGCTCGGGCAGCAGCACGTACACCCGGGACTCGATCGGGGCGAGCAGCGCGGTGCGGTGCCGGGCCGCGGTGTGCACCGAGATCAGGCCGGTGACGTCGGAGCGGTGCAGCGCGTCCGTGGTGCGCGCGCTGTAGGCCAGCACGGTGGCCGGGCGGCGCAGGTCCAGGCCGAGGTGGGTGGCGAGCGACTGGGGGCCGGTGGAGCCCTCCAGCAGGCCGGTGAGCAGGGTCTGGGTGAGCCGGACGTCGGCGGACAGCTCCCGGCGGCGGCGCACCAGCTGGGCGGCCGCCACCCGGGCGGCGCCGACCAGGGACTGCTCGGCCAGCGGGGCCAGCGGCTGGGCGCCCTCCTGCACCCAGATGGTGCCGAGCGGCTGCGCCCCGGCCCGGATGCCGATCGCCAGGCGGCGGCGCAGGCCCAGCTCGGGGTGCGGCTCGACCGCGATCGGGGCGTCCGAGCTGCGCAGGTGCTGGAAGATGCCCCACTCGCGGAGCTTGGAGAGGTACGGCTCCGGGCCCTGCCAGCCGAGGATGGACAGCCGGCGCAGGTCGTCGACCTCGTCGGAGTCGGAGGAGCGGGAGTAGGCCAGCACCCGGCTGGAGGTGTCCTCGATCGAGACGATGCCGTTGGTGAGCACGGCGACGGTCTGGGCGAGGGAGAAGAGGTCGCCGGCGTTGGGTTCGGGGGAGCCGGGGGCGTCCGGGGCGTCCGGGCCGGCGATGATCGCCCGGGCGAGCGAGTCGAGGTGCTCCCAGCGGGTCTCGCGGCGCACCGAGAGCAGGGCGACTCCCGCGTCGGTGGCGGCCTCGCGCAGCGCGTCGGCCTGGCCGGGGCCGTCCAGCTTGACCGCGACGGCGGCGGCCCCGGCCCGGCCGGCCGCGCGCAGGGCGGGCAGGGCGGCCCGGCCGCGGGCGCCGATCGCGAGGACGAGTTCGCCGGGGGCGGCGGTCGGCGGGTCCTCCGGGTCGAGGATGGCGACGTCGCGCACCGCGACGTCCAGGCCCTGCGGGGCGGCCTGCAGTTCGACCAGCGGTTCGCCGAGGGACATCAGGAGTTGACGGAGCGGCAGGCCGGAGGTGGTCACGCCGGTCCTCCTTCATCCGCCCGGACAACGTTTCGCGGTCGATTTTAGCCGGGCGGACAGCGTTCGGGGCTGTCGTCGGGCGGAGGGCCGTCCGTGACCCCGCCGGCGCACCGACTGCGCCGTCCGCGCCCCCTTCGCCGTCCGCGCCCCCTTCGGCGGCCGAGCGCCGTTCGGAGTCCGAGCGCCGGAGTGCGAGCCGGTGGCCGGGGCCAGGAGCGTGAGCCGGTGGTGCACGGAGGTGTGAACCATGGGGTGGGAGGGGACGGTTCGTGACCGCGGCGTGACCAGGTTCGTCGGGCCGGACAACGCCGTACGGGGGAATTTAGCCGCGCGGCCAATCAAGTGGCCCGGTAGCCAGGAATAGCGTTCGTGCTGTGGTCGGCGTGCAACCCGCGCCGGCAGTCCCCCCGCACTGAACGAAGGAGAGCGTGCGCTCTATGGACGCTGTGACCCAGGTCCCCGCGCCGGTGAACGAGCCGGTCCACAGCTACGCCCCCGGGAGCCCGGAACGGGCTCGCCTGGAGGCCAAGCTGAAGGAGCTGGGCGGCCAGGAGCCGGTCCAGCTGACCATGACGATCAACGGTGAGCGCCGGATGGGCGGCGGCACCGAGATCCACGTCGTCCAGCCGCACAACCACGCGGCTCGGCTCGGCACCCTGCGCAACGCCACCCAGGCCGACGCGCAGGACGCCATCGACACTGCCCTGGCCGCTGCCCCGGCCTGGCAGGCGCTCTCCTTCGACTCGCGCGCCGCGATCTTCCTCAGGGCCGCCGACCTGCTGGCCGGCCCCTGGCGCGAGACCCTGGCCGCCGCCACCATGCTCGGCCAGTCCAAGACCGCCCAGCAGGCCGAGATCGACACCCCCTGCGAGCTGGTCGACTTCCTGCGCTTCAACGTGCACTTCGCCCGCCAGATCCTGGCCGAGCAGCCGATCTCCTCGGACGGCGTGTGGAACCGCAGCGACCACCGCCCGCTGGAGGGCTTCGTCTACGCGATCACCCCGTTCAACTTCACCGCGATCGCCGGCAACCTGCCGACCGCGCCCGCGCTGATGGGCAACGTGGTGCTGTGGAAGCCCTCCCCGACCCAGCAGTTCTCCGCGCACCTGCTGATGCAGCTGCTGGAGGAGGCCGGCCTGCCCAAGGGCGTCATCAACATGGTCACCGGCGACGGCCTGGCCGTCTCCGAGGTCGCGCTCAAGCACCCGGCGCTGGCCGGCATCCACTTCACCGGCTCCACCGCCACCTTCCAGCACCTGTGGCGCGAGGTCGGCAACAACATCGCCGGCTACCGCACCTACCCGCGGATCGTCGGCGAGACCGGCGGCAAGGACTTCCTGGTCGCCCACCCGTCCGCCGACCCCAAGGTCCTGAAGACCGCGATGACCCGCGGCGCCTTCGAGTTCCAGGGCCAGAAGTGCTCGGCGCTGTCGCGGGCCTACGTCCCGGCGTCGATCTGGGCCGGCCTCAAGGACGAGTTCGCCGCCGAGGTCGAGGGCCTCACCATGGGCGACGTCAGCGACCTGAGCAACTTCATGTCGGCCGTCATCGACGACCGCTCCTTCGCCAAGAACAAGGCGGCCATCGACCGCGCCCAGGCCGACCCGCAGGTCGAGGTCCTCGCCGGCGGCACCTACGACGACTCGGTGGGCTACTTCGTGCGCCCGACCGTCCTGGTCTGCCAGGACCCGGCGAGCGAGTACTTCAAGGACGAGTACTTCGGCCCGATCCTGGCCGTGCACGTCTACGAGGACGAGAAGTACGAGGAGATGCTGACCCAGATGGAGTCGGTGTCCCCGTACGGCCTGACCGGCTCGATCATCTCCCAGGACCGCGCCGCGGCCCAGGACGCGATGAACAAGCTGCGCTTCGCGGCCGGCAACTTCTACATCAACGACAAGCCCACCGGCGCCGTCGTCGGCCAGCAGCCCTTCGGCGGCGGCCGGGCCTCGGGCACCAACGACAAGGCGGGCGCCAAGCAGAACCTGGCGCGCTGGACCTCCACCCGCTCGGTCAAGGAGACCTTCGTCCCGCCGACGGACTACCGCTACCCGCACATGGGCTGACCAGCCCCGTGCCGCTGATCGTACGGCTCGTCCAGTAGCCACCGGTCACCCGCGACGCCCGGTCCCGCAGCCGGGCGCCGCCCGCCGGGGCGGCGGGGCCACCCCCGTACCGCCGCCCCGGCCCTTCTGCCACCCTTGGAAACACCAGCTCCAGGAGTCACGATGCTCCGTTCCGCCCTTCTCGCGGCCTCCCGGTCCCCGCAGGTCCGCACCGTGGTCGAGAAGTTCCCGCCGACCCACGCGATAGTCGAGCGCTTCGTCGCCGGCGACGTCCTCGACGACGCCGTCACCGCCACGGACGACCTGATCGCCACCGGCCGCAAGGTCACCCTGGACCACCTCGGCGAGGACACCCAGGACGCCGCCCAGGCCGCCGGCACCGCCGAGGCCTACGAGCACCTGCTCAAGGCCCTCAAGGACACCGGCCTCGCGGCCGGCGCCGAGGTGTCGGTCAAGCTGTCGGCCGTCGGCCAGTTCCTCCCGGTGGACGGCGAGAAGATCGCGCTGGAGAACGCCCGCCGCATCTGCGAGGCCGCCGCCGACGCCGGCACCACGGTGACCCTCGACATGGAGGACCACACCACCACCGACTCCACCCTCGCCATCGCGCGCGAGCTGCGGGCGGACTTCCCCTGGCTGGGCGTCGTGCTCCAGGCCTACCTGCGCCGCACCGAGGCCGACTGCCGCGACTTCTCGGGCGAGGGCTCCCGCGTGCGCCTGTGCAAGGGCGCCTACAAGGAGCCCGAGTCGGTCGCCTTCCAGGGCAAGCACGAGGTCGACCTCGCGTACGTCCGCGCCCTGAAGGTCCTGATGGCGGGCGAGGGCTACCCGATGATCGCCTCGCACGACCCCAACATGATCAAGATCGCCGGCCAGCTGGCCCAGTGGAACGGCCGCAAGCGGGACTCCTTCGAGTACCAGATGCTGTTCGGCATCCGCCCCGAGGAGCAGCTGCGCCTCGCCGGCGAGGGCAACACGATGCGCGTGTACCTCCCGTACGGCCAGGAGTGGTACGGGTACTTCATGCGCCGCCTCGCGGAGCGCCCGGCCAACCTGACCTTCTTCCTGCGCGCCATGGCCACCCGCGGCTGACCCGGCGCCCCAGGCCACGGCCCGCACCCCTGACGGGGGGTGCGGGCCGTCCGCGTTCCCGGCGTCAGAGGAAGGGCTTGGTGTCGAGGTCGAACACGAACGGCGCGGGGATGGCGAGCGGTTCACCGAAGGCGGCGAGGTGGACCTCGGTGTACTCCTCGCGATGCGGTTTGCCGAAGAGGCTGACCTGGGACTTCTCGCGGTCGATCAGCAGGTAGAGCGGGATGCCGGCCCGCGCGTAGCAGTGCCGTTTGGTGATCCGGTCGAGGTCGGGCTTGCTCGATGTGACCTCGGCGACCATGGCCACGCCGTCCGGCCCCATCCACGGCGGGGCATCCCGAAACAGACGGAGGTGCTCCGGGACGAACGTGGCCCGAGGGATGACGTGATCCGGCGGGCCGTGCCCGCCGGCGGCGAGGCGGAGTCCCTTGTTCTCCGACATCTGCATCTCGGTGGCCGACCCGCGCCACACCTGATCGGCCAACTCGCTGATGAGGTGGCAGTGGTAGCCGTCAGCGGGGAGCCCGATGAGGATCTCACCTTCGACGAGTTCGGCCCGCAGACCCTCGGGTGTGTCCAGGGAGAGAAACAGCTCCACCAGGATCTCGTTGTCCGTTGTGTGCATGGATGACCTTTCGACCGGGTGCGTCGGAAGGCTATGTGTGGTGCGCACAGGAGGAACGGGGATGGCGTGATCGTCACTCGATGGTGTGGGTCCGAGGGCGGGCCTAGGATCTTCCTGCTGGTGAACTGGCTTTTCGAGCGGAGGAGTTGGCGATGCTGAAGGCTTTCGCGGAGCTGTCCACGCCGTTGGTGGCGGACGCCTGTGTGCGGCTCGGGGTGGAGCCGCGGGTGGCGCCGGTGGGGGTGGGGGCGGTGGTGGCCGGGGCCCGGGTGGCGGGGCGGGTGCTGCCGGTGCGGCACTACGGGAGCGTGGACGTGTTCCTGGAGGCGTACGGCGCGGCCCGGGACGGGGACGTGCTGGTGGTCGACAACGGCGGGCGGACCGACGAGGCCTGCATCGGGGACCTCGCGGTGCTGGAGGCGCGGGCCGCCGGGGTGGCCGGGATCGTGGTGTGGGGGCTGCACCGGGACACGCCCGAGCTGCTGGAGATCGGGCTGCCGGTCTTCAGTTACGGGGCGCTGCCGCTCGGCCCGGTGCGGCTGGACGGCCGGGAGCCGGAGGCGCTGCTGACGGCGAAGTTCGGCCCGCACCCGGTGAGCGCCGAGGACGTGGTGTTCGCCGACGCGGACGGGGTGCTGTTCGTGCCCGCCGACCGGGTCGCCGAGGTGCTGGAGACGGCCGGCGCGATCGCCCGGACCGAGCGCGCGCAGGCCGGGCGGATCGCGGCCGGGGACACGCTGCGGCGGCAGACCGCCTTCGACGAGTACCTGCGGCGCCGCGCCGCGGACCCGGCGTACAGCTTCCGGCAGCACCTGCGGCGGGTCGGCGGGGCGATCGAGGAGTAGGACGGTTACAGCGGCCGGTGCATGACGTGCAGGCCGACGTAGCCGTCCACCGGGTGGTGGAAGGCCTCGGGGACGGTGCCGACGATCTCGAAGCCGAGCGATCGGTAGAGCTTCACGGCGTGGTGGTTGCCGGCGACCACCGCGTTGTACTGCATGGCGCGGAAGCCGGCCCGGCGGGCCCAGTCGAGGGTGTACTCGACCAGGGCCCGCCCGATGCCCTCGCCGTGGTGGGCCGGGTCGACCATGTAGCTGGCGCTGGCCACGTGCGAGCCGTTGCCGGGGCGGTTGCGGTTCATGTTGGCGGTGCCGAGGACCCGCCCGTCCTCGTCCACCGCGACCACTGTGCGGTTA
This sequence comes from Kitasatospora sp. NPDC058048, assembly GCF_042885555.1. Lineage (NCBI taxonomy): Bacteria > Bacillati > Actinomycetota > Actinomycetes > Kitasatosporales > Streptomycetaceae > Kitasatospora > Kitasatospora sp. NPDC058048. Next base: position 218,312 of record NZ_JBHVRT010000003.1, read on the forward strand.
GGGGCGGCGAGCATCCACCACTCGCGGCCCAGCTCGGAGGGCATGTCCAGGGGGTAGGGGAAGGTCTCGCCGGCGGCGACGACGGCGTGGAAGAACGGCCAGATGGCGGGCCAGTCCTCGGGGGTGGCCTCGCGGATGTCGATGGGCATCGGACCAGGATGATCCCCGGCGGGCGGGCGGGCCACCGGTTTTCGGTGGTCCCGCCCGTCGGGCCGGTCGTCGGGGGCCGCGTCGCGGGGCGGGTCAGCCGTCGAGGAGGGCGTCCTCGACCAGGGCGGCGGTGTGGGCCTGGCCGAGGGCGTTGGGGTGCACCACGGCGTATTCGAGGGGGATGACGCTGGTCAGCACGCCGTCCAGCCAGTGGTCGGCGTCGCAGACGCTGTGGCCGGCGCTGGCGGGGTAGAGGTTCACGAAGGTGTCGCCGCGGGCGGCGGTGTCCTGGGCGATGAGCGCGTTGAGCGGCTCCAGGAGCGCGGTGCGGGCCCAGGCGAGGTCGCCGGTGGTGAAGGTGCCGAACTGCAGGGGGTTGCCGAACTGGCAGAGGGTGGCGTCCTCGGGGACGAGGTGCGGGTAGCCGACGGTGAGGACCCTGGCGGACGGGGCCTTGGCGTGCAGCGCGGTCAGCATCCGGGCGTAGTCGCCGCGCAGCCGGTTCAGGCGGTCGGGCAGGCTCGCGTCGAACTTGTTCTTGCAGGGCGTGCCCCGGCCGAGCTGGACGGCGCCGAGTTCGATGCAGCTCTTGAGGATCTCGGCGAAGCCGAGGTCGTTGCCGCCGATCCCGACGGTGACCAGGTCGGTGGCCGGGTCGACGGCGTCGATCTGCGGCGGGACGGACGGGTAGGGGCCGTTGGGGTCGGTGCCGAGCGGCGGGAGCGGCCGGCCGAGCGGGGACTGCGCGCCGGTGTCGACGCTGCCGGTGGTGGCGCCGCTGCAGCTGACGTTGCGCAGGGCGACCAGGGAGCCGAGGTCGCGGCGGAGGATCTCGGGATAGGAGTCGACGGTGCGGGCGCAGCCGTCACGCGGTTCGGTCTCGTCGCCGGTGGCCACGACGACCCCGGCGGTGTAGGAGTCGCCGAGGGCCGTCCACCGCAGTGCGGCGGCGCGGTCGCCGGGCCGGGCGGCGGCCTGGGCGGTGGTCGGGGTGATCAGTCCGGCGGCGAGCGCGGTGGCGGTGCCGGCGACGGCGAGGCGGGACAGGAAGTGTGGCACGGCTCTCCTCCTCGGGGTGCGGGGGAGAGAGCGGATTCACCCCCCTGAGAGTCAATCGAGTCGCCGTGGTGGCGACTTGATGCCTCAAGGGGGTGAATTCACGGGCGCGGACGTGACGTCGGGAGGTCGTCGCGTGGTGTCGTGGCCTCGCGGGACCGGCGGCGGTGTGCGGCTACAGCGCCGCGGCGGCGGGCTCGATCATCGCCCGCGCGGTCTTGCCGTCGACGTACTCGCCGAGTGCCGTCATCTCCCACTCGCCGCCCGGACGGCGGACCAGCTTGCACATCATCACACCGGTGTGGGGCTCGGAGTTGGTGAGGTCGAAGCGGACCAGCTCCTCCTCCGTCCGGGCGTCCAGCAGACGGCAGTAGGCGTCGCGCACGTCGGTGAACTTCTGGCCGGAGAAGGAGTTCACGACGAAGACCAGCCCGTGGACCTCCGCCGGCAGGCCCTCCAGGTGGACGGTGATCGCCTCGTCGTCGCCGCCCTCGCCGCCGACCAGGTTGTCGCCGGAGTGGGAGATCGCGCCGTTGAAGATGCTCAGCTTCATGAACCAGGCCGTCTCCAGCCGCTTGTGCCGGGCGTCGAAGGCGAGGCAGGAGGCGTCCAGGTCGATGTCACGGCCGCGGCCGGCGGACTTCCAGCCGAGGGCCATCCGGACGGAGGAGAGGAACGGGCGGCCGTTCTTGACCAGGGAGACCGAGCTGCCCTTGACCAGGTTGACCCGGCCCTTGTCCAGGGTGATCTTGGCGGGGGCGGCCGGGGCCGCGGGCGCGGCGGGGGCCGGGGGAGCCGCGGGCGGGGCCGGGACGGCGGTCTGGCCGGTGGCGAGGGCGATCCGCGGGTCGACCGGGGTGCCGACCGGGGTGGCGGCCGGGGGCCCGGCCGGTGCGGGCGGGGCGGCCGGCGGAGCCGGGAGCTGGACGGTGCGGTCCACCGGGGCCGGCGGCGCGACCGGCGCGACCGGCGCTGCGGGGGCCTGGGCCGCCGGGACCGGGGCCGAGGAGGCGGCGGCCGGGGAGTCCTCGACACTGACGCCGAAGTCGGTGGCGATGCCCGCGAGGCCGTCGGCGTAGCCCTGTCCGACGGCGCGCACCTTCCAGGCACCGCCCCGCAGGTAGACCTCGACCACGATGAGCGCGGTCTCCAGGCCCAGCCGGGGCGGGGTGAAGGTGACCAGCACCTCGCCGGTGTCGGCGTCGCGGACGGTGGCGGTGGGCTCCATCCCGGCGAAGGTGGAGACCTGGTCGGCGGGGCTCGCGGTGACCACGATCTTGGTGATGCCGGCCGGGACGGCCCGGGTGTCGACGGTGATCGCGTCGGGGGTGCCGGCGGTGGCCGGGCGGTGGCTGACGCCGGGGCCGTTCGGGGCGTTGAAGAAGACGAAGTCGTCGTCCGAGCGGACCTTTCCGGCATCGGTCAGCAGCAGGCCGGAGACGTCCAGCGCCTTGGGCGCGGTGACCTCGACGCTCACTCGCGCGGCGGTCAGCGGTGCGTTGCCGCCTTGGGTCAGGACGGTGGACACGGACTCCTCCTCGGGTGCGGAACGGCGGCCCGGCCGGGGCCGTCGGGGCGCCGGGCCGGGGTGCTGCCCACAGTAACGAACGAGGTTCGGGGATGTGCCCGTCCGGAACGGCCGACCGTGGATCGTCGAACGACCGTTACACCCGGCCGTCGGCAGGTCAGCGCGCCGCGGTGGCAGGGGCGGTGGGCGGTGCGGAGCCGGGGGAGGGGGCCGGTGCGGGGGCCGTTGCCAGGGCCGGGCCGTCGGCCGGTCCGGGGAGCGGCGAGGCGGCCCGGGCGCGGGGCGCGCACGGCTCGGCGGGCAGTGGCTGCGCCGGGCCGAAGCCCCCGAGCGCGGCGACCGCGCGGGGGTGGTCGAGGGCGAAGGCGGAGACGCTCCAGCTCTCCGCCGGGGCCGCCTTGCGCGCCGCGGCGGACGGCTCCGCGGCCGGACGGGCACCGCGGACGCCGAAGGTGTAGTGGCCGGGCCGGACGTCGGTGCCGGGCGGGGTGGTGAAGCGGTAGACGAGGGTGCCGCGCTCCTGCTGGGCGGTGACCACGGCGCCCGGCAGGTCGGTCCAGGCGGCGCCGGCGCCGGGTGCCGACTCGCCCGGGGCGAGCCGGAACTCGGCCTGGAACGCTGTGACCGGCTCGGCCACCGAGAGGGTGAGCCGGTGGCGCAGGCCGTCCCGGCCGAGCGGGGAGAGCAGGGCGGTACCGGACAGCGCGTGGTCGGTGTCCGGGGCGCTTCCGGGGTCGGCCGGGCCGGCGTCCTCGACGGGGCCGGTGGGCCCGGTGGGCCCGGTGGGCGCGGTGGGCGCGTCCTTCCCCGGGGCGCCCGCGGCGCCGACGTCCGGGAGGGACGCGGCCGGCGGCGGCGCCGGGTGGCCGGGCACGGTCGGCCGCAGCCCGGGGATGTTCGGTCCCTGGCCGGGGGCGGAGGGGTCGTAGCCGGGCTGCTGGGCGTTCCAGGGCGGGGCCGGGACGGAAGGGGAGGGCGAGGGGCCGGCCGGGGCGTCGGTGCCGGTGCCGGTGCCGGTGCCGGTGAGCTGGGTGCCGTGGGCCGGCGCGTCCTGCCCGGCCGAGGCCTGGCCGCCGGTCTGGGGCGTGCCCGGGCCCGCCGTGCGGGACGCGGGCGGGGTGGCGGCGACCGGCGCGGGTCCCGACGGGCGTGCCGAGAGGTGCGAGGAGGGGGCCGTCGAGGGGTGGCCCCCGGCGGCGGGGGCGGACGACAGGCCGTCGGTCGGGGTCTGCTCCGAGGCCGCCTCGGCCTGGTCGGTGGCGCCCGGCGTGGGCGGCGGGGTGGAGCCGACCCGGGCGACGCCGGCCCGGCGGCCGATCCCCTGCTGCTCGTTGAGCAGCAGGGTGGTGGCGATGCTGATGCCGACCACGGTGGACATCGCCATCGCGGCACCGGACAGGCGCAGGGTGGGCAGCCGGAACAGGCCGCCGAACGGGCGCGGCCGCCCGTGCCGACCCTGCCGTGCGGGCTCGTGGTGCACGTCCCGCGCGGTGTCCTCGCGCACAGCCACCGGACCCCTCCCTCCCCGAAGCCGCCGTCGCGTCGCCGTATTCTCCCACGCGTCGCCGCCGGGTCCGGCTCCGGCCGTCGAGGGCCGGTTCCGCGCGGGCCCGCCCGGGGAGAGGGCAGAGCGTACCAGTGGGTGATCACCTCCCGGTCGGCCCCCGTCCATTTCGTGGACGCCCTTTCGACACACGGAAGTTGACGATCCGTCTGACAAGGGCGGGCAAGGAGCGGCCGCCCCGGACGGGCGTTATTGCAACCCCCTTGCAACCCTTGCCCGGTGCGCCGGGCGTGACGCAGGCTGAGGTCATCCCACGCCGTCCCGGAGAGACCGTCATGCCGCCCGACCCGCTGTCCGCAGCCTCAAGTGCACCCCTCGCCGCCACCCCCACGGGCGGCGATGGGGACGGCTCCACCGCCGCTCCGGCGGCGGTGGAGGAGGTGCTGATCCTGCGGATCTCGCTGGGAGAGGAGGTGGTCGGCGAGGTGCGCACCCGGTTCCGGTTCGTCGCCGCGCGCCCGTACGAGGTCCTGCTGACCTTCCACCTGGGGCGGCCGGACGAGGCCGACTGGGTGTTCTCACGCGAACTGCTGCGCGACGGGCTGCGCGCGCTGAGCGGCCAGGGCGACGTCAAACTGTGGCCGGCGTACTGCCCGTGTCACGGCGCGACGCTGCACCTGGCGCTCGAATCCCCGCACGGCAGCGCACTGCTGGAGGCCTCCAAGCCCCGGGTGCAGGCCTGGCTGGACCGCACCTACGCGCTGGTCTCCGAGCACCAGGAGCGCCGCTGCGGTCCCACCGACGCCGAGCTGGCCGCGCTGCTCGCGAACGGCTGACGACGGGGCGCCGGATCCGCTCCGCGCGGCCGGGGGCGGAGCGTCCGGGGGCGGAGCGTCAGCGACGCTCCGTCGGTGCGGCGACGCGCGGCGGCGGCAGGGGCGGCGCACCGGGCAGCCGGGCCGTCCCCGCGGCCAGCGCGGCCCGCAGGCGCCGCACGGCCGGGGCCGAGGAGGAGGGCAGCAGGTCGTACGGGTCGTCCGGCCCGTCCACGGTGACCAGCACCGACTCGGCGATCCGGTACGGCCGGTGGGCCAGCAGCCCGCCCAGGTAGCGGCGCAGCCGGGAGAGCTCCGCGCGCACCGTCACCGTCCGGCCCGGGTCGCCGAACAGCGCGTCGGCGAGCTGGGCGGCCGTGCTGCCCTCGCGTCCGGTGGCGAGCAGCAGCAGCAGTTCGGCGTGGCGCGGGCTGAGCGGGTGCGACCAGCTGTCGGCCGCGCCCCGGACGGACAGCCCGGGGCGGTCCGGGCGGCGCAGGTCCAGCCGGAGGCGGGCGCCCTCGGCCTGTTCGGCGGTCACCGTGCCCGAGCCGTTCTCCCCGGGCGGCCGGACCGGGCGCACCAGCCAGCCGTCGGCGAGCGGCTCCAGCGCGCACTCGCCGAGGCCCGGCACCCAGTGCACGGCGGCCGGGGTCCAGCCCTCGCTGGGCACCCGCAGCCGGCTGGGCGGCGGCAGCCCGGCCGCGGCGGCGGTCCAGCCGGCCGCGTCCACCACCAGCGCCGGGCCGCCGACCCGGGCGAGCAGCGGGGCGGCCAGGGTGCGCAGCTGGTGCAGCGCCTCCAGCCGGTGGGCGCGCAGCTCGGTCTCGGCCAGCCGGGCGGCGGTCGCGGTGAGCTGGAGCAGGTACGGGCGGATGCTGTGCGCCGGGCCGCTCAGGTTGATGGCGCCGACCAGCTGCCCGGTGCCGGGGTCGCGCACCGGTGCGGCCACGCAGGTCCAGGAGTGGTGGCTGCGCAGGTAGTGCTCGGCGGAGTGGACGTGCATCGGGCGCCGGGCGCGCAGCGCGACCGCGATGCCGTTGGTGCCGACGCTCTCCTCGATCCAGCGGGCGCCGGTGATGAAGCCGATCCGGTCGGCGCTGCGGCGCAGGCCGCGTTCGCCCTCCTGCCAGAGCACGTGGCCCTCGGCGTCGGCGACGGCCAGCAGCAGCGGGGCGGTGCCGCCGGTCTCCACCAGGGTCTCGCGCAGCACCGGCAGGACGGTGTCGAGCCCGCTGGTGCGGCGCCGCTGTTCGATTTCGCCGGGGCCCAGCAGGACGGCGGCGGCGCCGGTGTCGGGGTCGAGGCCGAGGCGGCGCAGCCGGGCCCAGGAGTCGCCGATCTCGGGCCGGGGTTCGAGCAGGCCGGGGCCGCCGGTCTCCTCGGCGCGGGCGGGGGTGGACAGTTCCCGGGCGGCGGCGTCGGCGAGGGTGCGGTCGTGGACCTTGGCCAGCTCCGTCGCGGACGGCGGGGTGCGGCGCTCTGGTCGTCGGGACTGCCGTCCGGTCTGCCGCACTCGCTTCGCTCCTCGCCGCCGTTCGAGGACGCGTCGGGGCCGACGCGCTGACGAAAGCGTACGGGTGCGGTGGGCCGCTGGGGACGGGGTCGGGCAAGTCGGCATACCGGGCGGTACGGAACGCGGGTCCGGCCCAGGGCCCGGCCGTGCCCGCCGGGGTGCGGGGCCCGACCCCCGGCGGGCACGGCCGGCGGTCAGCGCTGGGCGCCGGAGCCCTGCTGGGCCGCCTCCACGGTGTGGTGCAGGTCGGCGGTGGCCTCCAGGGCGGCGCCGGTGCTCAGCGCCAGGCAGGCGGCCAGGGCCACGGCGGCGGCCCGCAGCCAGGTGCCCGGGGCGGGGGCGGGACGGGGCCGGAGCAGCGCGGCGACCCGGCGCGGGACCGGGCCGGAGTGCGCGGTGGCGACCGTCCGGGGGCGGGCCGGCCAGGGGGAACGGCTCGCGGCCAGGGCCGCCCGGCCGACCGCGCGGGCGGTCACGGCGCGGTCGCCGACCCGGGCGGCCGCGACCTCGTCGGCCCAGCGCTCCAGGTGGTACCCGAGGGGTGCGCGCAGCGGGCGCAGCGCCGGATGGACATCGGCGGCGTGCTCGGCGAGGGCGAGGAAGAGGTGGTGGCGGGCGGTCAGGTGGGCCCGTTCGTGGGCGAGCAGGGCGGAGCGCTCGGGGCCGTCGAGGGCGCGCAGCATGCCGGAGGTGACCACGATCCGGCCGGGCTCGCCCGGTCGGCCGGGGCGGCCCAGGCGGCCGGGCAGGGCGAAGGCGTCGGCGCAGTCGTCGTCCAGCACGGTGAGCGGGTGGTCGGCGGGCCGGAACAGCGCGGCGGGCCGCAGCAGGGCGACCGGCCGCAGGCGGGCGGCGAGCCGGGTCAGCGCGGGCGGCCATGCCGAGGGGCGTGACCGGCGCACGGAGGCGCACGGGGGGCGCATGTCCGAATGCTGGGCAGGGGAGGGGGCGCGGCCCGGCCGGTGGGCGCCGGTCCGGTCCGTCCGGTCCGTCCGGTGGCGGTCGGTGCCGCCGGCGCCGTCGGTGGGTCGGTCGGGGTGGTCGTGGGCCGGGAGCGCGGCCCGGGCGGTGCGCAGCTCCCGCTGCCGCCGGTGGACGGTGCGCACCGCCAGTGCGCCGAGCGCGAGGAGCGCCAGGGCGGCGAGCGCGGCCGCGAACGGCGCGCCGGGCGAGGCCGCGGTGAGCCAGGGCAGCGAGAGGTGGCCGAGGGCGGCGACGGGCGGGAGCTGGAGCAGCCCGTCGGCGGCGAGCAGGCCGAGCGAGCAGAGCGTGCCGCCGGCCAGCACGGCGGTGGTCGCGGCCAGCATCCAGGCGGCGGCCCGCGGCGGCAGCGCCTCGGCGAGGCGGCGGGCCAGCGGGGCGGCCAGGAACGGCAGCAGCAGCGGGACCCAGACGGCGAGCATCATCGGCCGGCCGCTCCCGGGGTGCCCCGGCCCGGGGGGTACGGGCCCGCGGCGTCCGGGCCCCCGGCGCCGCCCCCGGTCGTCTCCGCGCCCGGGACGCCGTCGCCGAGCAGTTCGCGCAGCAGCTGCTCGTCCTCGGCGGAGAGGTCGGAGACGAAGCGGGCCAGCACGGTGGAGCGGTCGGACTCGCGGCCGAGTTCGGTGTGCATCCGGCGGGCGGCGAGCCCCGCGGTGTCCTGGACGGTCGGGGTGTAGGCGTAGGCCCGGCCGGCCCGGGTGCGCACGACCGTGCCCTTGTCGAACAGCCGGCCGAGGATCGTCGCGATGGTGGTGCGGGCGAGGTCCCCGCCGAGCGCGGCCTGGACGTCCTGCGGCGTCAGCGGCTGCCGGGCGGACCAGAGGGCGGCCAGCACCTCGGCCTCCAGCTCCCCGGCGGGCCGGCGGGCGGACGGTACGTCGGGCATGGCGGCGCTTCCTCCAAGTTTCGTCTACAGTCATGTAGACCGTCTACGCAACTGTAGACGGTCCGGGCGGGTTCCGATGCGAACCGCCCCCCAACGTACGGGAGGTCCGTCGGCCTTGCTCCAGTTCCTCGCCGATCCGGCCGTTCACCTCGCGGTGAACCCGCTGGACGCGTCCTCACTGCTCGCCGCCTTCGGCGCGCTCGGCATCGCCGTGGTGCTGTTCGCCGAGACCGGCCTGCTGGTCGGCTTCTTCCTGCCCGGTGACTCGCTGCTGTTCACCGCCGGACTGCTCTGCGTCCCCGGCGCCACCAAGGGCCCGCAGCTGCACCTGTGGCAGGTGCTGCCCGCCGCCCTGGTCGGCGCGCTCGTCGGAGCCCAGGTCGGCTACCTGATCGGCCGCCGCGGCGGCCGGGCGCTGCTGGCCCGGACCCGGCGCAAGAGCCTGCTGGAGGGCGTGGCGCGGGCCGAGGAACTGCTGACCAAGTACGGGCACGGCAAGGCGATCGTGCTCGCCCGGTTCATCCCGGTGGTCCGTACGGTGCTGAATCCGCTCTGCGGCGTACTCGACGTGCCGGTCCGCTCGTTCACCCTCTGGCAGGTGCTCGGAGGCGTGGTCTGGACGGTCGGCGTGGTGCTCGCCGGATACGGGCTCGGCTCGTCCGTCCCCAGCATCGACCGATATCTGCTGCCCATCATCGGTCTGGTAGTAGTTGTCTCCGTGCTCCCCATTGTTCTCGAACTGTTCCGCGCCCGTAAGGCGCGACGTCACGGAGGTGACATGTGACGCCATCCCGGGCGCTCGCCGTGTACGACGGCAGCGGAATCGACGGCGGCCTGTACAGCCGGGTCAACGGCTGGGCGCAGTCGGCCCCGCACTGGCTGGACGAGCTGATCAAGGTCTGGTCGGCGCTCGGCCTCGGACTGTTCGCGGTCTTCATGCTCCTCGCGTGGTGGCGGGCGCGCGGCGCGGACTCGGCCGTGATGGCCAGGGTGCTCGCCTCGCCGGTGATCGTGGTCGTCGCGTACGGCGTCAACTCGGTGTTCAAGGGCGCGGTCGAGGAGCTCCGGCCGTGCGCCCAGATCCCCGGCAGCGTCGCGCTGGAGACCTGCCCGGGCACCGGGGACTGGTCCTTCCCGAGCAACCACTCGGTGATCGCCTTCGCCGCCGCGGCCGCGCTCTGGTTCGTCGACCGGCGGCTCGGCTGGGTGGCCGGCCTGTTCGCGGCGCTGATGGCCGCCTCCCGGGTCTGGGTCGGCGTGCACTACCCGCACGACGTGGCGGTGGGCGCACTGGTCGGGCTGCTGGTCGCGGTGGTGCTGGCGCCGCTCGCCGGGCGCTGCGGACCGCTGGTGGACCGGATGCGGGCGGGTGCGCTGCGGCCGCTGCTCGGGCCGGGCGCGCTGCCCCCGGTCGACCGCGGCTACGCGACGCAGGGGCGCTGACCCCGCCGCCGACGCCGCCGGGCACTCCGGACGCCGCTGCGCGCTCGGACGCCGTTTCTCGGGCCGCCCGCCCCTTGTCCGGTTTCGGACGACGGGTGGAGCATGTGAGCCGGGCGTGGGGCCTCCTCCGGGGGGCGCCCGCCCGGCTCAGTCGTGCTCGGGCGCGCCGGCGCCGGGCGTGCCAGCGGAGGGAGTGCCGAATGCCGTACCGACTCGACATCACGCAGGGGGACTGGCCGGGGGACCTGCTGCACAAGGGCGTCGAGGGGCTGCTGGCCGAGGCCATGGTGCTCACCCTCGCCACCGCGGGGCACGAGCACGGCCCGCACGCCAACCTGGCCTTCTTCGCGTACGACGACGACCTCGTCCTCTACTTCGTCAGCGAGCGCTCCACCCGGCACAGCCACCACCTGGCCGAGGAGGCCCGGGCCGCCGCCACCGTCTTCCTGCCGCCGCCGGCCTTCGGCGAGCAGCTGCGCGGCCTCCAGCTGACCGGCAGCGCGGGCGAGGCCTGGGGGCGGCAGGCCGAGGCGGCGCTGGCCGCCTACCAGGGGCGCTATCCGGCCTTCGCGCGGGACGAGGAGGCCCGGCGGCAGTTCCTGACCGGCGGCGGGGCGGCGGCGCTGTACCGGTTCCAGGTGGAGGAGCTGACGGCGGTGGACGAGCCGAACTTCGGCCGGCGCAACTACCTGCGGGCGCGGGTGGTGCGGTCGTAGCCGCCCCGGTCGTCCCGGCGGGCCCGGCGGCCGCGACCGCCGGGGCCGTGGGCGGCGCCACCGAATAGCCGTCGGGTTGTCTGTACAACTTCCCAGGTGGTTCATCTCCGGGACGGCAGCCCGACGCCCCTCGGACACCCGGGCGCATCAGCCTGGACGCATGAGAGTCATCGTCGTAGGAGCAGGCGTGCTCGGCAGCATGCACGCCTGGCAGGCCGTCGAGCGCGGCCACGAGGTCGTCCACCTGGAGCGCGAGACCGAGGCCCGCGGCGCCTCCGTGCGCAACTTCGGCCTGGTCTGGGTCAGCGGCCGGGCACAGGGCGAGGAACTGGACACCGCGCTGCGGGCCCGCGAACTGTGGGAGTCCATCGGCGCCCGCGTCCCGGACCTCGGCTTCCGGGCGAACGGGTCGCTCACCGCGATCCGCACCGAGGCCGAACTGGCCGTCGCCGAGCAGGCCCTGACCCTGCCGGACGCCGCCGCCCGCGGCTACCGGCTGCTCGACCCGGACGAGACCCGCGCCGTCAACCCGGCCCTGCGCGGCAAGCTGCTCGGCGCCCTGCGGTGCGAGCGCGACGCCGCCGTCGAGCCCCGCACCGCCCAGCGCGCGCTGCGCGGCCACCTGGAGTCCACCGGCCGGTACACCTTCCTGCCCGGGCGCGAGGTGCGCGAGGTGGTCGGCGAGAACGCCGTCCGCGACGACCACGGCGACGTCCACACCGGCGACCTGGTGATCCTCTGCACCGGCGCCTGGCTCGGCGGCCTGGTCCGCGAACTCGCCCCCGCCCTGCCGGTCCGCCGGGTCCGCCTCCAGATGATGCAGACCGACCCGCTCGGCGAGACCCTGACCACCTCCGTCGCCGACGGCGACAGCTTCCGCTACTACCCGGCCTTCGCCGGCACCGCCCTGGACCGGCTGCGCGAGACCCAGCCGCAGCCGCCGGTCGCCGCCGAGCACAGGATGCAGCTGCTGATGGTCCAGCGCCGCGACGGCGGCCTGACCATCGGCGACACCCACGAGTACGACCAGCCGTTCGGCTTCGACGTCGTCGAGGACCCGTACGACCACCTGGCCGGCGTGGTCGAGGAACTGCTCGGCCGCCCGATGCCGCGGATCCGCCGCCGCTGGGCCGGGGTGTACGCCCAGTGCGTCGACACCACCCGGGTCGTCCACCGCGAGCGCGTGCGCGACGGCGTCTGGCTGGTCACCGGCCCCGGTGGCCGCGGCATGACCTGTTCGCCCGCCATCGCCGAGACCACCGCCGAACTCGCCAACCTGTAAGGAACCTTGTTGTGACCACCGATATCCGCCTGGTCGTGCTCGACATGGCCGGCACCACCGTCGCCGACGACGGCCTGGTCGAGCAGGCCTTCACCGCGGCCGCCGCGTCGCTCGGCGTCGAGGCCGGCAGCCCGGAGTTCGACCCGATGCTGGCCCACGTCCGGGCCACCATGGGCGAGTCCAAGATCTCCGTCTTCCGGCACCTGTTCGGCGAGGAGGAGAAGGCCCAGCGGGCCAACGCCGCCTTCGAGACCGCCTACGACGACCTGGTCGACGCCGGCCACTGCGCCGCCCTGCCCGGCGCCGCCGAGGCCATCGCCGAACTGCGCGGCCGGGGCCGCAAGGTGGTCCTCACCACCGGCTTCTCCCGGACCACCCAGGACCGCATCCTGGACGCCCTGGGCTGGCGGTCCGTCGCCGACCTGACCCTCTGCCCCGCCGAGGCCGGCCGCGGACGCCCGTACCCCGACCTGGTGCTCACCGCGCTGCTGCGCACCGGCACCGACTCGGTCCACCAGGTCGCGGTCGCCGGCGACACCGGCTACGACATGCTGACCGGCACCCGGGCCGGCGCCCCGGTGGTCGCCGGCGTCCTCACCGGCGCCCACGACGAGGCCCGCCTGCGGGCCGACGGCGCGACCCACGTCCTCGGCTCGATCGCCGAACTGCCCGTCCTGCTGGGCTGATCCGGCACCCCGCCCCGGGCCCGGCCCGGGGCGGCGGCCGGCCGGTTCAGGCGCCCGCCCGGCTCGGACGGTCGACGGCTCGGACGGCCGACGGCCCGGGCCGGCGCACCGACCAGAGCACGGCGCCGTCGATCAGGACGTTGCAGCCGAGGAACAGCAGCAGGTAGGCGGGGGAGTCGACCTCGCCGGGGAGCTTGGGGGCGACCCGCCCGGCCGGGTCCATCCGGACGGTGACCACGTCTCCGCGCTCGAACAGCGCGTCGCGCTCCTCCAGCGGGCCGCCCGGGACCTCGTCGTTCAGCTCCGTGGCGGCCAGGGTGTACGCCCGCCCGGTGCCGTGGAGCGAGTCGGTGACCTTCTCGTCGACCACCACGGCCCGCACCGTCCGGCCCGAGCCCAGGATCAGGTTGGTCCAGGCGGTGGAACCCGCGAGGTACGCGACGAAGGCGACCGCGCAGATGCCCGCGCTCCAGCCGAACATCCTCTTCTGGAAGGCGGGGTTGGTGTCGGCGTCGCGGCGCAGGGCGAACGCGATCAGCATCACCAGGGGGTAGCCGAACCCGACGATGGTGGCGAGGAACGAGTTGACGTAGACGTCCAGCGCGACGACGGCGACGAGCATGGCGGTGGAGAGCGCGATGAGCGCCACCGCGCCCCCGAACCGGCGCGGGCCGCTTCGAGTCCCCTGGTCGGGCGGAGCGACCGTCATCCGAAGGCCTTCCGGACGTTGTCCCACTGGTCGGGCGGCACGGTGTCGCGGCTCTCGTCCCGGGGCGGGTGGAAGGAGATGCCCCGGTACGCGGCGGCGACCAGCGGCAGCCACTCGTCCCAGTGGTCGACGTCCTCGGTGGTGAAGACGGCGGCGACCACGTACGGGCTCCACGGGTGCGGGATCAGCAGTTCGAGCTGGCGGACCGTGCCGACGGCCGACTCCGGTACGCCGAAGACCGCGCCGGGCACCGGGACGGTCAGCTCGCGGGCGGCCAGGGCGGCGCGGCCGAGCGGCAGGTCCACCACGCCGACGTCGGCGTCCGGCCAGGCCTCGGCCAGCTCCGCGGCGACCCGCGCGGGGTAGCTGCCCGGCGCGCCGAGGTCCTGCGGGCGGAGGAAGACGGAGAGCACGCCGTGGATCGGACCGCCGTCCCCGGCCCGGACCAGGCAGCCGGACACGTGGACGGCGCCCTCCCGCAGCTGGGCCTGGAGCGCGGTCTCGGAGGCGATCACGGCGGCGAGCTTCTGCTCGGCCCCGGCGTCGGGGAAGAGCGCGTCCAACTGCTCCGCGGCCCGGGCCATCCGGTCGCCGGGGTCCTCGTCCAGGTCGACGGCGGTGAAGCCCGCGGGCAGGTCGAGCCAGAGCGGCGGGGCGGTGGCGCCCGGGGTCTCAGCGGCCATAGCCGGCCGCCCATCCGCCCATGCCGAGCAGGTTGCCGACGGTGGACACGCTGCCGATGATGACGTTGGCCTTGCCGCCGCCGGCCGCCATGCCCGCCGAGCCGATGACGTTGTTGCCACCGGTCGTGTAGTTGACCGCACCGGCGAGGTTGTCGCTCGGGTTGTCCTGGGTGAGCGCGTACGCGGTCGGGGCGTTGAGCCCGGCGGTGGTGGCGGCCTGGACGCCGTCGGAGACGTTCATCGCGGTGGCCTTGGAGACGCCGAGCTTGATGGCCGGCTTCTCGATCGCCGTGGTGAAGACCGGGTTGGCCGGGTCGATCCCCCGGGCGGCGGTCCGGACCTCGGTGGACCCGGCGGAGACCGCGCCGCGCACGCCCGCACCGGCGGCGCGGGCCTCCCGGACGGCGGTCACGCCCTTGGCCGCGACGCCCACGCCGGGGATCGCGCCGAGGACGTCGCCGCCCAGGGTCAGCCAGTTGCCGATGTTCTTCTGCGGCGGCCACAGCTGGCCCTTGGCGGCGTACTGGGTCGCGTGCGCGCCCGCGGCGGCGGCGCTCAGCAGGAGCGCCGGCAGCGCGAAGGCGGGGAAGAAGATCGCCGCGACGCCGCAGACGCCGGCCGCGACGGTCAGCAGGTCCGCGCCGTGGTTCTTGAACCAGTCGCCGACCTTGCTGAGCCAGCCGGGCTCCGGCGGGGCCTTGCTGTCGGCGGCCTTGCGGACGGCCTCGGCCGTCTTCTTCGCGTCCGACTGGTGGGTCCCGGCGAGCTCGTGGGCCTGCTTCTGGAGGCCGGCCAGCTCGTTGGAGGCGCTGGTGAGCAGGCCGGCGGCCGAGTCGAGGTGGCTCTTCGCCGTGTTGTAGCGCTGTTCGGCGGCGGCGAGGCTCGCGTCGTCGGAGTAGTGGCGGCCGGCCAGTTGGAGGTCGGGGGCGGCGGCCGCGGCGCTGTGCGCCCGGTCCGCTTCGTCCTGCTTCTTCTTGGCGGCGACCGCGGAGGCGGCCAACTCGGCCGCCTTGGGCTGGTGTTCGGTCAGCGCCTTGTACCAGACGTCGAGCGCGGTGTAGGCCGCGGTGATCGAGTCGGCGGCGTCCTGGAGGTAGCCGGGGAGCTTGTCGAACTGCTTGGCGAACTGCTTGGCGGCCTCGCCCGTCCACTCGCCCTGGTTGGAGGAGAGCTGGGAGAGTGTGGTGTGCACGCCGGTCAGGTGCTGGCCCACCCGGCGCAGGCCGGCGCTGAGCGCGGTGACGGCGGCGGAGTCGCCGGGGGTGGGGTTGAAGCCGAGGCCGGACCAGTCGGGCGCCGGTGGCGTCGGGGCGCTCACGACTGCCCCGCCGGGGTGAGGACCTTGACGATGCTCTGCTCGGTGCCGTCGTAGTTCTTCTGCACCTGCTCCAGGCCCTCGTCCAGGACCTTGACGCACTCGCGGACCTTCTTCAGGCCGAACTGCCACTTGTCCTTGAAGTGCCCGCAGGCCTCGTCCAGGAAGTCGAAGCCGGTGCCGGTGTGGCCGGCCGCTTCGAAGGCCTTGAGCCCCTGTTCGAGTTCGTCGCCGCAGCCTTTGAGGTCCTGGGCCAGCTTGGCGAGGAATTCTGAACTGACTTTGAAGTCGGACACTTTCGCCCCCCGATGCGTCGTTTGTCGGACCGGGCGAGCATAGCCCCGACCAGTGCGCCGATGATCGCCCGCGCAGGGGTCCGGGGGAGGATGTTTGCGGGACCTTTACGGGCCGTCGACGCCTTCTTGACGTCGGCGGCCCGGCCCGGGACGTACCCGCGGGGTCGGTCTCAGCGGCGCCAGAAGCCGCGCTTCTTCGGGGTGACGAGCCGTACCACGGCGGTGACGAACAGTTCGGCGACGGGCGAGGGCCCCGGGCCGTGGTTGAGGTGGCTCTCGGCGGTCCACTCGCCGAGGACGGTGCCGGGGCTGCCGTCGAAGGGGCTGAACGCGTGCTCCAGGGTCATGTAGCGCACCGACCTGGCGCCCTGGGGCTGGACGGCGGCGACGAAGTGGGCCTCGGTGGCGCCGACCGCGGTGGGCAGGGTGACCAGCAGCATGTGGTGGCCGTCGACCGACAGGTGCCGGCAGTCGAGGCCGTGGTGGGGCAGGCGGTCCTCGGGCGGCAGGGCGGCGCCGAGGTCGTCCCAGATCTGGGTGACGACGGGCAGCAGGCTGCCGCCGTCCGGGGTCGGGGTGGCCACGCGCGGGCCGAACTCCAGTACCTGGCGGGCGAGTTCGCGGTGGACGAAGCGGTAGTGATGGGGTCGGGGGTCCGTCATGGGGGACACCGTAGCGAAGGCTTCGGGGCGGGAGGTCGGCACGTCCGACGTCCCGCCCCGAAAGGGTGGTTGACCAGCGTATTCGGAAATTGACGAACCGTCAGAACGGTGTCAGGAGTGTCCGCCCTTGAGGTTGAGCACGACCACCCCGACGATCACCAGCGCTATGCCCACCAACTGGAGCCGCCCGAGCGACTCGCCGAAGGCGACCACGCCGATCCCGGCGACCGCCGCGGTGCCGGCCCCGGACCAGACCGCGTAGGCGACCGAGACCGGTATGTGCTTGAGTGCGCGGCCGAGCAGCACGAAGGAGAGCGCGTAGCCGATGCCGACGCCGAGGCTCGGCCAGAGCCGGGTGAACCCCTCGGTGAGCTTGAGGCAGCTGGTGGCGCAGACCTCGCTGACGATGGCGAGGGCGAGCAGGAGATAGGGCATGTCAGGGTCGAACCGCGCCGGGACCGGCGAGCTTCCCGAGCAGGGCGAGGTCGGCCTGCTCCAGGCTGGCGAGCAGGGTGATCCGCTCGCCCCGGGGCATCGGCACCGCGGTGGACGGCACGGCGAGCACGGCGCAGCCGGCCGCGGTGGCGGAGGCGACCCCGGTCGGGGTGTCCTCGACGGCGAGGCAGGCCGCCGGGTCCAGGCCGAGCCGCTCGGCGGCGGCGAGGTACGGGTCGGGCGCGGGCTTGGTGCGCTCGGTGTCCTCGGCGGCCAGGGTGATGGCGAACCAGTCCCGGCCGATGGCGGACAGCACCAGGTCCACCACCCGGCGCGGGGAGGCGGAGACCAGCGCGGTGGGCACCCGGGCGTCGCGCAGCGAGGCCAGCAGGGCGAGCGCGCCGGGGCGCGGAACGGTTTCGGCGGCGACCTTGCCGGCGAAGGAATCGCCGAGCCGGGCGGCTAGTTCGGCCTCGCCGAGCGTGGTGCCGCTGACCCTGTGCAGGTGGGCGGCGGTGTGCTCGATGGCCTGGCCGAGCACCTCGGGGGCGTCCTGGTCGGTGAGCGGGCGGTTCAGTTCCTCGGCGAGTTCGGCGGCGGCCTGCCACCACAGCTGCTCGGTGTCCACCAGGGTGCCGTCCATGTCGAAGAGGACGGCGGCGGGCAGCGCGGCGGGCGGGGCGGAGTTCCCGGGCAGGGCGGAGTCGGGCAGGGCGGAGTCAGGCATGGCGGTACCTTCGGTGGTTCTTCGGTGCTCCGGTGGACGGAGCAGGGAGGTACGAGGTTCTCAGGCGGTGCGGCGGTCCACCAGCACCGGGCGCTCCGGCAGGGTGAGCGCGGCCCGGGCGCCGGCCGGCAGGGCGGCGGCGGCCTCGGTGGGCAGGTCGGCCTTGACCTCGGTGCCGTCGTCCAGGCGGACGGTGAGCCGGGTGACGGCGCCCAGGAAGGAGGCGGTGACCACCAGCGCGGGGCCGTCCTCGGCCGGGGTCAGGGTGACGTTCTCCGGGCGGACCAGCACCTGGAGCTCGCCGTCGGCCGGGATCGCGCCGTCCACCGCGTGCCGGCGGCCGAGCACCTCGACGCCGTCCGAGGTGCGGGTGCACGGGATGCGGCTCATGGTGCCGACGAACTCGGCGACGAAGGCGGTGGCCGGCCGGCTGTACAGCTCGGACGGGACGGCGCACTGCTCCAGCCTGCCGGCCCGCAGCACCGCGACCCGGTCGGCCATCGACAGCGCCTCCTCCTGGTCGTGGGTGACGAACAGGGTGGTGATGCCCAGCTCCTGCTGGAGGCGGCGGATCTCGTCGCGCAGCTGGAGGCGGACCTTGGCGTCCAGCGCGGACAGCGGCTCGTCCAGCAGCAGGACGCGCGGCTGGAGGGCGAGCGCGCGGGCGAGCGCGATGCGCTGCTGCTGGCCGCCGGACATCTGGTGCGGGTAGTGGTCGGCGCGGTGCGGCAGGCCGACCAGCTCCAGCAGCTCCTGGGCCCGCTTGCGGCGCTCGGCCTTGCCGGTGCCGCGCATCCGCAGCCCGAAGGCGACGTTGTCCAGGGCGGTCAGGTGCGGGAAGAGGCTGTACGACTGGAACACCATGCCCGCGTCGCGCTTGTGCGCGGGGATCGCGGTGATGTCCCGGCCGTCGACCAGCACCTCGCCGGAGTCGTGCTGCTCGAAGCCGGCCAGGATGCGCAGCGCGGTGGTCTTGCCGCAGCCGGACGGGCCGAGCAGGGCGATCAGCTCGCCCGGGTGGACGGTCAGGTCCAGGCCGTCGAGGGCGGTGGTGGCGCCGAACGCGCGGCGCAGGGAGCGGAATTCGACGGTGGCGCTGCCGGGGGAGAGCGAGACGCCGTTGGCGATGGCGGTGGCCGTGGTCATGACTGGTGACTCCGGGGGGTTTCAGGAGGTGGCGGTCTTGGCGCGGCGCTCGCGCCCGGCGGTGGCCAGCAGGAGCAGCAGCAGCCAGGTGAGCAGCAGGCTCAGGATGGAGACCGCGACCGACATGTGGGCCTGGCTGTTGCCGACCGAGTAGATCCAGACCGGGAAGGGCTGGTAGCCGAGGATCGAGGCGGTGGTGAACTCGCCGAGGACCAGGGCCAGGGTGAGGAAGGAGGCGTTCAGCAGGGCCCCGCGCAGGTTGGGCAGGACCACGGTGAACACCGCGCGCGGCCAGCTCGCGCCGCAGTTGCGGGCGGCCTCGACCAGGGTGCGCACGTCCATCGAGCGCAGGCCGGCGTCCAGGGCGCGGTAGGCGAGCGGCAGGGCCATCAGCACGTAGGCGACGACCAGCACCAGCGGGAAGTCCGGGTCCTGGACGAACACGAAGGTCTGGAAGAACGGGGTGTCCATCAGGTAGTCCGGGCCCCAGCGCAGCACGCCGATGAGGCCGGCGGTCAGGGCGACCGGCGGGACGACCAGCGGAAGGGTGCAGAGCACGTCGATGACCGGGCGCAGCTTCGGCGAGCCGAGCCGGACGGCGATCAGCGCCGGGACGAGCAGGAGCAGCAGCACCACGACGGTGACCACGGCGAGGCCGAGGGTCAGCCAGAGGCTGTCCAGGAAGCCGGGGGCGGAGAGCAGTCCGGTGTAGGCGGAGAAGGAGATGCCCTTGGGCTCGTCGATCGAGAACCAGAAGGAGGCCGCGAGCGGGACGACGAAGTAGACGCCGGCGAGCAGCAGCACGGCACCGCGCCACCAGCGCACGTCGCGTCGGCCGGGGCGGGCGGGGGTGGTCAGCTGAGCCATCGGGCGCTCCGGCGCTGGAGGGGGAGGTACACGGCCATCACCAGGACGGCCACGACGATCATGTTGAGGCTGAGGGCGAGGGCGAGGTTGCCCTGGCCGACCAGCACGTTGCCGGAGAGCGCGTCCGCGATCGAGCGGCTGACCAGCGGGACGGTCGCGCCGACCATGGCGGCGGCCGTCGCGTAGGCGGCGAAGGCGCTGCCGAAGAGCAGCACGAAGCCGCCGAGCAGGGAGGGCAGCAGGATCGGCAGGGCGACGTGGAGCCAGTACTGGACGGTGGTGGCCCGGTTGTTCTGGGCCGCCTCGCGCCACTGGGTCCGCAGGCCGTCCAGGGCCGGGGTGATGGTGAGCACCATCAGCGGGATGAGGAAGTACAGGTAGACGACCGTCAGGCCGGTGAAGGAGTACAGCGACCAGCCGTGGTCGGTGAGGTGCAGCAGCCTGGTGATCTCACCGGCGTTGCCGAGGGTGGCGACGAACGCGAAGGCGAGCGGCAGGCCGCCGAAGTTGGCGAGCACGCCGGAGGCGGTGAGCACCGCCTGGCGCAGCCAGCCGCGCCGGGAGGTGACGACGGCCTGGGCGAGCGGTACGCCGAGCACGGTGGCGAGCAGCGCGGTCAGCGCGGAGAGCTTGAGGCTGCTCAGCATGGCCGTCCGGTAGCCGCCCTGGACGGAGGCCGTCAGGTTGTCGAAGGTGAACTGCCCGGCGCCGCTCTCCGCGTCGCTGGAGGCGGTGAACGCGCCGATCACGATGGCGACGCAGGGAAGTCCGAAGCCGATCAGGAAGAACAGCAGCAGCGGCACGGTGGCCAGCCAGGAGGCGCCGCCGAGGCGGGCGAGCGGCCGGCGCCGCGGGGCGGGGGCGGTGCTCGTGGGGGAGGTGGTCGTGGCGGTGGCGGACGCCCCCGCGCCGCCACCGGGGGAGGTGGCGGCGGGGGTGGTCGGCACCGGGGTGGGAGCCGTGGTCATGAGTGCCTTTTCTCAGCCCGAAGTGCGGTACGTGGCCGGGGTGTCAGCCCGCGACGGCCTTGGTCCAGTTCTCGGTGACGACCTTCTTGGCCGCGTTGATCTGGTCGATGGTCGGGAAGGTGGTGAACGGCTTCTCGACGGCCGGCAGCTTGGCGGCCGCGGTGGTGTCCAGGGTGCCGTCCTTCTTCAGGGCCTCGAAGGTGGACGGGGTGGCGTAGCCGCCGAGGAAGAGGTTCTGGCCCTCGGTGCTGAACAGGTACTCCTGCCACAGGCGGGCGGCCGCCGGGTGCGGGGCCCACTTGTTGACGGCCTGGTTGTAGAACTGGGCGTAGGAGCCGTCGGTCGGGATGGAGACCTTCCAGTCGACGCCCTTGTCCTTGAACTCGTCGGTGTAACCGGCGTTCAGGTAGGACCAGTCGATCGAGATCGGGGTCTCGCCCTTCTCGATGGTGGCCGGGGTCGACTCGACCGGGTTGAAGTTGCCGGACTGCTTCAGCTTGCCGAAGAAGTCGATGCCGGGCTGGACGTTGTCCAGCGAACCGCCGTTGGCGAGCGCGGCCGCGTAGACGCCGCCGAAGGCGGAGCCGGACTTGGTCGGGTTGCCGTTGAGGGCGACCTGGCCCTTGTACTCGGGCTTGAGCAGGTCGGCGAAGGTCTTCGGGCAGTTGGCGATCTTCTTGGCGTCGCAGCCGATGGAGACGTAGCCGCCGTAGTCGTTGACGGCGGCGCCGTTCGCGTCCTTCATGGTGTCCGGCACCTTGTCGAAGGTGGCGACCTTGTAGGGGGCGAGGATGCCGTCCTTGACCGCCTGGAGGGCGAAGGCGCTGCCCAGGTCGACCACGTCGGGGGCGCGGTCCTGGCCCTTGCGGGAGTTGACCGCGTTGATCTCGTCCTGGCTGGAGCCGTCCGGGTTCTCCTCCTCGACCTCGATGCCGTACTTGGCCTTGAAGCCGTCGATGATCTTGCCGTAGTTCGCCCAGTCCCGGGGCAGCGTGATGACGTGCAGCTTGCCCTCCTTCTTGGCCGCGGCGATCAGGCCGTCCATGCCGCCGAAGTCGGCGGCCGAGGTGGCCGTCTTGGCGTCCTTGGCGCCGTCCTTGGCGGCGTCGCCGGACTTGGCGCTCGAACCGGCGGAGCCGCAGGCAGTGAGGGAGAGCGCGGCGGCGGTCAGTACGGCCGCGAAGGCGGCGGCGCGGGCGCGGTGCACGGTCACGGGGAAGTCTCCTGTTAAGGGGGCGTACTGCGAGGGGCGTTCGCGGGGGGTTCCGCGGGCCTGCGTCTCGCGAAGGGCGGCGGACCGGCCGGGTGAGCGATCGATCGACGTCGTCCGAGTTGACTAGCCAACTTCGCTGACAGCAGTAAGTACGCCGGAGGCCGGTGACGGGAAGATGAACGGACGGCCCAGAACCGGGGTCGGCTGCGGGAACGGTGGAATCCGGCCATCGGAGCGTGAACCGTTCGGTGCGATGCTTCGAAGGCGCAGCGGGATAAGGTCGGGCAGTCCGCGCCGGCACGGCTGCGCAGGACACCGCCCCAGGAGGGACATTGACTGACGTGGCAACTGAGCCCCAGCGCCCCGGGGCCGAGGGGCGCCCGGCCGCCGGGGACCGCTCGGCCGCCGCGGAGCCCGCGGCCGAGCGCCCCGGCGCGCTGTACCGGAAGGTGGCCGCCGACCTGCGCGAGGCGATCACCACCGGCGCGTACGGCGAGGCCGGCCGGCTGCCCGCCGAGGGCGCGCTGGCCGAGCAGTACGGCGTCTCCCGCGGCACCGTCCGCCAGGCCCTCGCGGTGCTGCGCTCCGACGGACTGGTCACCTCCCGCCGCGGCACCCGCCGGGTGGTCCTCGGCGGCGCCCGGGTGCAGAGCTTCTCCGAACTCCTCAGCTTCACGCACTGGGCGTACTCGATGGGCGAGGAGCCCGGCGGCATCCTGGACTCGCTGGTGCGCCGCCCGGCCGACGCCGCCGAGCGCGAGCAACTGCGCCTGGAGCCGGGCGCCGAGGTGTACGTCATCGTCCGGCTGCGGACGCTGTCCGGCACGCCGGTGATGGTCGAGCGCACCGTGTACCCGCCGCGGGTCGGCGAGATCGTCGCCGAGCTGCCGCCGGACGTGGTCTCGCACACCGAAGTGCTGCGCGAGCACGGCATCCTGTTCACCGACGCCGACCACACCATCGACGTCGTCCCGGCCAACGCCGAGGACGCCCGGCTGCTCGGCTGCCGCCGGGGCGGTCCGCTGCTGCGCGAGCGGCGGCGCACGACCGACCCGACGGGCACGCCGGTGGAGTGGTCCCAGGACCGCTACCTGCCCGGGACGGTGGCGTTCAGCGTGCACAACTCCCTGGCCACCTCGGCGCTTTCGCGGCACGCGCGGGAGCTGGACTGAGCCCCTCGCGCGTGCCGCACGGGCGTCCTCACGGCGTCGGCGCCCTACGGCGTCAGCGCCCTCACAGCGTCAGCGCCCTCCTGCGGCGAGCGCCCTCACGGCGTGAGCGTCCTCACCGCATGAGGGCGGCGAGCAGCGGGCGGTAGTGCTCGAAACCGGGCGTCGGGGCGCCCGCCACCTTCGCCTGCTCGTCCCAGCGCCGCACCGCCACCGCGTCCCGCGCGCCCGGGAGTTCGGCGAAGGCGGCGGCCCGGCGCTCGTCCATCGGGCCGCCCTGGACGCCCAGCGTGTACTCGGAGGCCGCGGAGAGCCGCTCCCGGTACCCGGGCTCGACCGCGCACAGGTAGCGCTTGGCGGCCACGTGCAGCCGGACCGGCTCGGTGACCTCCGGGCCGAACCAGCGGGCCAGCCAGTCGGCCCCGGAGTCGCTGTGGCGATTGTCCTGACCCTCCATCAGATCCCGTCCGTGCGAGGATCCCTGGCCGTGTTCGTCGAAGAAGTGGCCGACGTCGTGCAGCAGCGCGGCGGCGACCAGGTGCGCCGGCGCCCCGGCGGCCTCGGCGGCAGCGGCGGCCTGGAGCATGTGCTCGGCCATGGTGACCTCCTCGCCCAGGTACTCCCCGGCGCCCTCGCCCGCGAACAGGGCGGCGATCGCGTCCAGCGCGGCGGCGCGGCGGCGCAGCACCGCGAGGGTGCTGTGCAGGGAGTCGAGGTCGGCGTAGCAGCCCTGGAGGTGGCGGTGGCCGTCCTGCCGGAAGGCCGTCCGGGCGTGCATCAGGCGGGTGTTGTCGAAGATCAGGCAGTCGCCGGGGCCGAGTCGGAAGGTGAGCCGGAGCCCGGGGCGCAGGGTGATCGCGGCGAAGCGGCGGTAGGCGGCGTAGAAGGCGTTCAGGCCGTCCGGGGCGCCGGCCCGGACGGTGCCGATCGAGCGGTTGTTGAACCTGACCTCGCGGATCCGGCCCAGCGGGTCCACGTCGATCAGCGGGCGGTCGGCGCGCAGTTCGGTGCCCCGGTCGCGGAAGACGAACGGGACGGGCGTACGGGTGAGGACCTCGAACGCGGCCGGCGCCTCCTCCCGGAGGAGCGCCGCGGCCTTGAACCCGTCCACCAGCCCGGAGTCGCCGCCGGTCGCCGAGTTCTCCAGGCAGTGCAGCAGCTGGAGGGTCGGCACCGGGTCCCGGTACGGGTTGTCGGTGTGCGGGGCGATGGCGACGCTGGTGAAGGCGAGGTTGTTCGGGTCCGGCTCGACCCGGACGTCGAACAGCTCCCCGTAGTTGGTGACCCGTACGTGGCCGAAGCTCTCCGCCACCCGCAGCACCTGCCGCTCGACGGCCGGCACCCCGCGCAGCACCGCGAAGCCGTCGTCCCGTACGGCGGCCAGCACCGCGGCCCGCTCGGCCGGGTCGGCCAGGTAGGCCTCCCACCGCGCCTGCGGGAGGCCGGACGCGAAGTCCGCCGCCGTCCAGAGCCGCTTGCCCCGCTCGGTGCGCCCGTCGCCCTCGTCGGCCCGGTCGAGCCACTCCAGCGGGTAGCGGGAGCGGTGGCCGTCCGACCAGCGCACCTCCAGGTGTCCGTCGGCCTCCGCGCTCCCGGCGACCGCCAGGTCCTCGGGCAGGTCGTCGATCTGGAACAGCTTCTGTCCGTTGCGCGGGTCCCGGCACTCGGCGCACGGGCAGTTGTCGCGCAGCCAGTACGGCGGCAGTTCGGTCATCGGTCTTCTCCTCGGCGGCACTACGGCTGTCGTATGGGCTGAAGTTGTATAGCCAACTTCAAGCTCTGTCCGGGAGCCTGCCTGCCGCCGGTGAGTTCCACGTGCCGGGCGGGTGAACGCTTCGGAAACTGTGCCGGTGGGCGGTTCCCGCGGGCTGTTCGGGTGAGGGGCACGGGGTGCGGGGCGTTTCGGGGAGGGGAGGCGCCCGGGCTGGGGCACTGTCGGAGGACTTCCTCCTGCTTCGAGAGGCGATCGGCCATGGCCCATTCCTCCTCCAATCCGCCCGGCTCCGGGCACACCGGGCTGCGGCGCGAGGTCGGCGTCATCGGACTGCTCTGGGCCTCGGTCGGGGCGATCATCGGCTCCGGCTGGCTCTTCGGGGCGCAGAAGGCGGCGGTGGCCGCCGGGCCGGCGGCGCTGCTGTCCTGGGGCATCGGCGCGGTGGCGATCATCCTGCTGGCGCTGGTCCACGCCGAGCTGGGCGGGCTGTTCCCGGTGGCGGGCGGGACGGCGCGCTACCCGCACTACGCCTTCGGCGGGTTCGCCGGGATGTCCTTCGGCTGGTTCACCTGGCTGCAGGCCGCGACCATCGCGCCGATCGAGGTGCAGGCGATGATCAACTACGCCCAGCACTGGAGCTGGGCGGACGGCCTGCTGAACAAGAACCTGACGCTGACCGGCTGGGGATTCGTCGTCGCGGCCGCCCTGCTCGGAGTCTTCGTCGCGGTCAACTTCCTCGGCGTGCGGCTGCTCGCCCACACCAACAGCGCGGCCACCGTGTGGAAGGTCGCCATCCCGGTGCTGACCATCTTCGCGCTCGGCCTCACCGAGTTCCACGGCTCCAACTTCGACGTGCACGGCTTCGCGCCGGACGGCGCCAAGGGCGTGCTCACCGCGATCAGCAGCAGCGGGGTGATCTTCGCGCTGCTCGGTTTCGAACAGGCCATCCAGTGGGCGGGGGAGAGCCGCAACCCGCGCCGGGACATCCCCCGCGCGGTGCTCGGCTCGGTGGTGGTCGGCACCATCGTCTACGTGATGCTCCAGGTGGTGTTCATCGGGGCCCTGCCGCCGGAGACCTTCGCCCAGGGCTGGAGCACCCTCGACTACCCCGGGATCAGCGGACCGTTCGCCGGCCTGGCGACCCTGATCGGCCTGGGCTGGCTGGCCACCGTGCTGTTCATCGACGCGGTCATCTCGCCGGCCGGCACCGGGCTGGTCTACATCACCTCCAGCTCCCGGGTCACCTACGGCCTGAGCCGCAACGGCTACGCGCCGCAGGTGCTGCAGTCCACCGACAAGCGCGCGGTGCCCTGGCTGGGCCTGCTCATCGCCTGGGTGGCCGGGGTGATCTGCTTCCTGCCCTTCCCGAGCTGGCAGCGGCTGGTCGGCTTCATCACCTCGGCGGTGGTGCTGATGTACGCGGGCGCCCCGCTGGCCTTCGGGGTGCTGCGCAAGCGGCTGCCGAAGATGGAGCGCTCGTACCACCTGCCCGGCGGCTCGGTGATCTCGCCGCTGGCCTTCGTGGTGGCGAGCCTGGTCATCTACTGGTCCGGCTGGGACACCCTGTGGCGCCTGGGCCTGGCGATCGTGATCGGCTACGCGCTGCTCGGCGGGTACTCCTGGTACGCGCGCTCCAAGGGGCTGCCGAACGCGCCCCGGATGGACTTCCGGGCCGGGCAGTGGCTGCCGGTCTACCTGCTCGGCATGGGCCTGACCTCCTGGCAGGGCACCTTCGGCGCGGGCGCGAAGGGGAACCTGCCGCTGTGGTGGGACATCGTGGTCGTGGTGGTGTTCTCGCTGGTCGTCTACTACTGGGCGCTGGCGATCGCGCTGCCGACGGAGGAGATCGAGCGGAACATTCGCGGCGTCGAGGTGGTGGACGTCAACGGGCACTGAGCCCGGGCACGGCCGAGGCCCCCGCAGGACGTCCTGCGGGGGCCTCGGCCGTGGGAGCCCGAACCGCTCAGGCCCGGACGGTCGCGCTCCAGGCGGCCTCGGCGGCGGCCAGCGCGGGCGCCGGGTCGGCGTCCGTCGCCCCGGCCAGGCCCGACAGGCAGGCGCGGACGGTGTCCAGCGCGGCCGCCCGTCCGTAGTGGTTGACCCGCAGCATCGAGCCGGCCAGGGCGCCGCCGCCCGGCTGGACGGGCAGGGCCGGGTCGAGACGGGCGGCGAGGGCGGTCGCGTCGACGCCGTCCGGGGTGCGCAGGGTGGTGGCGACCGGGGCCGCGTGGGCGTCCTCGACGACGTACGGGGCCAGGGTGCCGAGCGCGCGGACGCCGGCCCGGGTGGCGGCCGAGGCGGCGCGGTGGCGGGCGATCACGGCCGGCAGGCCGTCGGCGGCGATCCGGTCCAGGCAGGCGCCGAGCGCGAGCATCTCCAGCTGGGCCGGGGCGTGCGGCAGCACCGCGCGGCCGGCGTCGGTCCAGCGCTCCTTCCAGTCGAGCAGCGAGAGGTAGGAGCGGCGCGGGGCGGCCGGGTTGGCGGCGATCCGCTCCCAGGCGCGCGCGGAGACGGAGACGGCGGAGACCCCGGCCGGGCCGCCCATCGCCTTCTGGCCGCCGATGACGCACAGGTCGACACCCCACTCGTCGGTGAGCAGCGGCTCGGCGGCGACGGAGGCGACCGCGTCGAGCATCAGCAGCGCGCCGTGCTCGCGGACCACGGCACCGATCCCGGCGACCGGGTTGGTGTTGCCGGTCGCGGCCTCGGCGTGCACCAGGGAGACGAAGTCGATCCCCGGGTTGGCGTCGAGGGCCTCGGCCACCTGCTCGGCGCTCACCGCGCTGTCGAAGGGCACGGCCAGGTCGACGACCTTCGCCCCGCAGGAGCGCAGCCAGTTGCCGAAGGTCTGCCCGTACGGGCCGGTGACGATGTTGAGGGCGGTCGAGCCGGGGTGCGCGGCGCCGCGGATCGCGGCCTCCAGGGGCAGGAGCGCCTCGCCCTGGGTGACGATCACATCGGCCTCGGTGTGCAGCAGTGCGGCCACCCGGTCCTCGATCGCCGCGAACTCGGCGGCGCTGAGCGGGGGCAGGTCGAGGAAGGGACTCACGTCTTGATCGCCTTTCGCGGGGGTGGGGTGCGGAAACGAGTCTGCCGCATCGTGACTGCTTACACGGAACCCGCCCGTCGGTAGAGTGCGGCCATGAGCGATGGCGCGGTGCTGCACGTGCGGGGTCGGGTGCTGGTCGGTCCGCAGGACGTCCGGGACGAACTCTGGGTGGTGGACGGCCGGGTGAGCTTCACCCGCCCGCCGACCGCCGGGGACGTGCGGACGGTGAACGGCTGGGTGCTGCCCGGCCTGGTGGACGCGCACTGCCACGTCGGCCTGGACGCGCACGGCGCGGTGGACGCCGCGACCAGCGAGAAGCAGGCGCTCACCGACCGGGACGCCGGCACCCTGCTGATCCGCGACGCCGGCTCGGCCGCCGACACCCGGTGGATCGACGAGCGCGAGGACCTGCCCCGGATCATCCGGGCCGGGCGGCACATCGCCCGCACCCGCCGCTACATCCGCAACTACGCGCACGAGATCGAACCCGGCGACCTGGCCGCCTACGTGCGGGCCGAGGCCCGGCGCGGGGACGGCTGGGTGAAGCTGGTCGGCGACTGGATCGACCGCGAGCGCGGCGACCTCGCCGCCTGCTGGCCCGGCGACGCGCTGGCCGAGGCGATCGCGGCGGCGCACGAGGAGGGTGCCCGGGTCACCGCGCACTGCTTCTCCGCCGAGTCGCTGCCGGACCTGCTGGCGGCCGGGATCGACTGCGTCGAGCACGCCACCGGGCTGACCGAGGAGCTGATCCCGGCCTTCGCCGAGCGCGGGGTGGCGATCGTGCCGACCCTGGTCAACATCGCCACCTTCCCGGACCTCGCGGCCGGCGGCGAGGACAAGTTCCCGGCCTGGTCGGCGCACATGCGGCGGCTGCACGAGCGCCGGTACGACACCGTGGGCGCCGCGCACGACGCCGGCATCCCGGTGTTCGTCGGGACCGACGCGGGCGGCTCGCTGGCGCACGGGCTGGTCGCGGACGAGGTGGCGGAGCTGGTGAAGGCGGGGCTGAGCCCGGCGCAGGCGCTGTCGGCGGCGAGCTGGGGAGCGCGTGAGTGGCTGGGGCGGCCGGGCCTGGAGGAGGGCGCGCCGGCGGACTTCGTGGTGTACGCGCAGGATCCGCGGGCGGACGTCCGGGTGCTCGCGGACCCGCGGCTGGTGGTGCTGCGGGGGCGGCCGGTCGGGTAGACCCGCGGTGTCCTCGGTCGGGCCGAGGACACCGCCCGCGGACCCCGTCGACCTGCCTCGATCCCATGATCATCCACTGAAGGCGCTGTCGGCGTAGGCCGATAGGGTGGCGACCATGGCACCGCGTCCACTGAACGAGATCGTCGAGCCCGGCTGGGCCACCGCCCTGGAACCCGTCGCCGGACGGGTCGCCGCGATGGGCGACTTCCTGCGCGCCGAACTGGCCGCAGGCCGAACCTACCTGCCCTCCGGCCCGAACGTGCTGCGGGCCTTCCAGCAGCCCTTTGCCGACGTGCGGGTGCTGATCGTCGGGCAGGACCCGTACCCGACGCCCGGCCACGCCGTCGGGCTCAGCTTCTCGGTGGCGCCGGAGGTGCGGCCGATCCCGGCGAGCCTGATCAACATCTACCGGGAGTACGGCACCGACCTGGGCCTGCCGCAGCCGTCCAACGGGGACCTCACCCCGTGGACGCAGCAGGGCGTGCTGCTGCTCAACCGCGTGCTCACCGTGCAGCCGCGCAAGAGCGGCCAGCACCGCGGCAAGGGCTGGGAGGCGGTCACCGAGCAGGCGATCCGGGCGCTGGTGGCGCGCGGCGGCCCGCTGGTGGCGATCCTGTGGGGGAGCGACGCCCGCAACCTGCGCCCGCTGCTGGGCAACGTGCCGTCGGTGGAGTCGGTCCACCCCAGCCCGATGTCGGCCGACCGCGGCTTCTTCGGTTCGCGGCCGTTCAGCCGGGCGAACGAGCTGCTGGTGCGGCAGGGGGCGCAGCCGGTGGACTGGCGGCTGCCGTAGCCGCCGGTGCGGCGCGGCCGCGGCAGGCCCGTACGGTGCGGCCGCGGCAGGCCCGTACAGTGCGGCCGCGGTAGGCCGGTACGGTGCGGCCGCTGTAGCAGAGCTGGGTCAGCGCAGAACGCCAATCTCACTCCAACGAGTGAAATGACTTTCTGTGTTACTCATGTGACGGATTGTTCGAGAAGACTGGCGTCTCATCGTTTCATCTGTGTGGGGGTATCGCCATGTCTTCTCGCCGAATCGTTTCCGCCGCCGCGGCCACCGCCGTGGTGGCGAGCACCCTGCTCACCGCCGCGCCCGTCCACGCGGCCGAGCCCGCCCCGTCACCCGGCAAGGCCCGCGCCGTCACCGCCGAACTCGACCTGGACGTCAGCCTGTTGAACAAGGCGGTGGACGTCCCGGTGAACATCGCGCTGAACAAGGTGGAGTCGCCGGCGCAGCGCGACGGATCGATCCTGACGGCCACGGTGGCCGGGGTCGACCAGACCGGCCCGGTCGAGCTCGTCAAGGCCGACATCGGCAAGTCGGTGACCAGGGTCGACGCCAAGGGCGCCACCGCCTCCGTCAAGCTGGTCAACGCCGACGTGCACGCCCCCGGGCTGCCCACCACCGCGCTGCTCGGCCTGGAGGCGATGAGCGCCGAGGCGACCTGTCCGGTCGACGGGCAGCCGACCGCCGACGTGGTCGCGCCGGTCAAGCTCAGCGTGCTCGGCAAGCCGGTCACCGTCGGCGTGTACGGCCCGACCAAGGTGGACGTGCCGCTGGTCGGCAGTGTCTCGGTGGAGTTCTCCAAGAAGACCGTCACCACGACCACCGCCGCCGCCTCCGCGCTGGAGGTGCAGGTGGAGGTGAACCCGCTCAACCTGAACGTCGCCAAGGTCACCGGGAAGGTCACCGTCGCCTCGGTGAGCTGCGAGAAGCCCTCCGCGCCGTCGACCGCCCCGACCGCTCCGACCACCACGGGTACCGCGCCGGCCGACACGTCCGCCAGTGCGCCCGCGGCTCAGCCGGTCGCCGACACCACCACCTCGCGGGCCGCCGGTCCGCAGGCCGCGGTGGAGAAGTCGGAGAAGGCGGAGAAGCTGGCCGCCACCGGCGGCAGCAGCGCCACCGGCCCGCTCGCCGCGGGGGCCGCCGCCCTGGTCGCGGGCGGAGCGGCCGCGCTGTGGGCCACCCGGCGCCGTCGCGCCGCGCACGCCCGTCGTCACTGACCATGCCCGCGCCGTCACCGACGGCACCCGGAACAGCGGGAGTGCCACCCCCGGCACTCCCGCACCGTGACCGTGCCAACGCGGACGGTTGGTTCACATGCGCGTTACACGAGAGGAACAACCGGGAAACGGCGGCTTGCAACGCTACGCGGGCACCCACCACCCAGCAATGCGAGGGACACGACGTGGCAATCAAGGCCGAGTACATCTGGATCGACGGCACCAAGCCGACCGCGAAGCTCCGTTCCAAGACTCGCGTCCTGCCCAACGCCGACAAGATCCCCACCTGGGGCTTCGACGGTTCCTCGACCAGCCAGGCCGAGGGCCACGCCTCGGACCGCGTGCTGGACCCGGTGCGCGTGACGCCGGACCCGATCCGCGGCGGCGACAACATCCTGGTCCTCTGCGAGGTCCTGGAGACGGACGGCACCCCGCACGTCTCCAACACCCGCGCCCTGCTGCGTGAGGTCGCCGAGAAGTACGCCGCGCAGGAGTCGATCTTCGGCATCGAGCAGGAGTACACCTTCTTCAAGGGCTCCCGCCCGCTCGGCTTCCCGGAGGGTGGCTTCCCGGCCCCGCAGGGCGGCTACTACTGCGGTGTCGGCGCCGAGGAGGTCTTCGGCCGCGAGATCGTCGAGCTGCACCTGGACCGCTGCATCGACGCCGGCCTGGCCATCTGCGGCATCAACGCCGAGGTCATGCCCGGCCAGTGGGAGTTCCAGATCGGCCCGGTCGACGCGCTGACCGTCTCCGACGACATGTGGATCGCCCGCTACCTGCTGTACCGCACCGCCGAGGAGTTCGGCATCGACGCCACCCTGGACGCCAAGCCGGCCAGGGGCGACTGGAACGGCGCGGGCGCCCACACCAACTTCTCCACCAAGGCGATGCGCGAGGGCTACGACGCCATCATCACCGCCTGCGAGTCGCTCGGCGCCTCCCAGGAGAAGGTGCTGGAGCACGTCAGCCAGTACGGCGACGACATCCAGTCCCGCCTCACCGGCAAGCACGAGACCGCCCCGTGGAACGTCTACAGCTACGGCGTCTCCGACCGCGGCGCCTCCGTGCGCATCCCGTGGCAGGTCGAGGTGGACAAGAAGGGCTACATCGAGGACCGCCGCCCGAACGCCAACGTCGACCCCTACGTCGTCACCCGCCTCCTGATCAACACCTGCTGCGCGGCCCTGGAGAAGGCCGGCCAGGTCTGATCCACCGCTGTACCCGGCACCCTCGCCACGTCACGCCCGCAGGCCCCCTCCCGGTGCAGGAGGGGGCCCGCGGGCGTTGCGGCGTCGGGGCCTCCGAGGGTCGGGGCCGGGAGCCCGGGGGCTTGATCGGGGTGGGGGAGACGCGGAGAATCGGGGCATGACTGCTCCGGGCCGCCCCCTTCTCGTGCGCAGGCTGCACGTGGACCTGGGGCGGGTGTGGGCGGACGGGTGTCGCCGCGAGTGGGTTCCGACAACCGACCGCAGGCAGCACCGGCCCCAGGAGTGTGTCCGTCCATGGCTCTCACCTTCCACTGGTTCCTCCCCACCAACGGCGACAGCCGGCTGATCGTCGGCGGCGGGCACGGCTCCACGCCCGGCGCCGCCGGGTCGGACCGGCCGCCGGGCATCGGCTACCTCGGCCAGATCGCCCGCAGCGCCGAGCAGTTGGGCTTCGAGGGCGTGCTCACGCCGACCGGGGCCTGGTGCGAGGACGCCTGGCTGACCACCGCGATGCTCAGCCAGGTGACCGAGCGGCTGAAGTACCTGGTGGCGTTCCGGCCCGGACAGATCAGCCCGACACTGGCCGCGCAGATGGCCGCGACCTACCAGCGGCACTCCGGTGGGCGGCTGTTGCTCAACGTGGTGACCGGCGGGGAGTCCGCCGAGCAACGCGCCTTCGGGGACTTCCTGGACAAGGACGCCCGGTACGCGCGGACCGGCGAGTTCCTGGACATCACCCGACGGCTCTGGGCGGGGGAGACGGTCGACCACCACGGGCCGCACCTGCGGGTCGAGGGCGCGCGGCTGAACCGGCTGCCGGACCCGGTGCCGGCGGTGTACTTCGGCGGCTCCTCCCCGGCCGCCGGCGACGTCGCGGCCCGGTACGCCGACGTCTACCTGACCTGGGGCGAGCCGCCCGCCCAGGTCCGGGAGAAGATCCGCTGGATCCGCGAACTGGCCGCCGCCCGGGGCCGGGCCGTCCGGTTCGGCATCCGCCTGCACGTGATCACCCGGGACACCGCCGCGCAGGCCTGGGCGGAGACCGAACGGCTGCTCGCCGCGATGGACCCGGCCCGGGTGCGGCAGACCCAACGGGCGCTCGCCGAGAGCGAGTCGGAGGGGCAGCGGCGGATGCTCGCGCTGCACGGCGGCTCCGCGCAGCGGCTGGAGGTGTACCCCGGCCTCTGGGCCGGCATCGGCCTGCTGCGCGGCGGCGCCGGGACGGCACTGGTGGGCAGCCATCGGGAGGTCGCGGACCTGATCTGCGAGTACCACGCGCTGGGCATCGACGAGTTCGTGCTGAGCGGAATGCCGCACCTGGAAGAGGCGTACTGGTTCGGGGAGGGCGTGCTCCCGCTGCTCGCCGCCCGCAACCTGTGGGACCGCCCGTGACGCCTGGAGCCGGGGCGGGCCGGGCGGCGCGGTCGGGACCGCCCCGGGGCTCCGCCCGGCCGATCGCGGCCGGGACGCCCCGGGGCTCCGTCCGACCGATCGCGGCCGGCAAATCGCTGGTCAAGCGCCCTCACCGGACCGAGAATTCATGGCATGACCCAGCAGCCCCTGCTCCTGCTCGACGTGGACGGACCGCTCAATCCCTACGCCGCGCCGAAGCGGAGGCCCGAGGGCTACGCCACCCACCGGCTGCGCCCCTCCTGGTGGGTGGCGAAGCAGGAGCACCTGGCGGCGGTCCAGGCCCGGCAGGCGACCCGCGCCAAGCACGCCAAGCCGCCCGCCGTCCGGGTCAAGCCGCTGCGGGTCTGGCTCAACCCCTCCCACGGCGAGGCGCTGCTGGCGCTGCCGTACGAACTGGTGTGGGCCACCGGCTGGATGGGCGAGGCGAACACCCACATAGGCCCGCACATCGGCCTGCCCGAACTGCCGTACATCCGCTGGTCCGACCTGTTCGGGATTAACGCGGACGGGCTGCACTGGAAGACCCGGGACGTGGTCGCCTGGGCCGCCGGACGCCCGTTCGTCTGGGTGGACGACGAACTCGGCCCGCAGGACGAGGAGTGGATCGCCGCCCACCATCCCGGGCGGGCGCTGGCCCTGCACGTCAACCCCCGGATCGGCCTGTTGGCCGAGGACTTCGCCACGCTACGGGATTGGGCGGAGGGGTGTGCCGTTCCGGGGGCGTGAACGCAGAAGGGTGGGGCGCGCGGAGTGTGAACGGTCGGGCGGAATGCGCCGTGCGCCCCGTTGTGCTCGGGGCGCCGCCCTTTCTACCGTCCCGTCATGACCATTCTCACGGAGCCCATCGGCAGCATCCCCCGGCCGAGCAGCCTGCTCAACGCCCTCACCGAACACGCCGAAGGGCGGCTGTCCGACGCCGACCTGAAGAAGCTGCAGGACGAGGCCACCGCCGACACCCTGGCCAGGCTGGCGGAGCTCGGCTGCCCCGTCCTGGTGGACGGCGAGCAGGCCAAGCCGAGCTTCGTCACCTACCCCCTCGCCGGGCTGACCTCCCTCGCCGGGGACGGCGCCGTCATCCCCTTCGCCGACGGGCACACCCGGCAGCTGCCGCGGCTGACCGCCGGACCCTTCCGCTACCGCGTCCGTGCCGAGACCTACCTGCGCGAAGCCCTGCGCCACACCTCGCAGCCCGTCAAACAGGCCGTCATCGCACCCTCCGCGCTCAGCCTGCTCTACCCGGCCGACGGCATCGACGGGTACTCGCGCGAGAACTTCCTGAAGGACCTGGCCGACGAGGCCGAGGCCGACATCCGCGGCTGCCTGGACGCGGGCGCCCACGTCGTCCAACTCGACTTCACCGAGGCCAGGTTGTCGCTCAAGCTCGACCCGTCGGGCAGCCTGCTCGACGACTTCGTGGCCCTCAACAACCAGGTGCTCGACCGGTTCACCGAGGAGGAGCGGGCCCGCCTCGGCGTGCACACCTGCCCGGGCGGGGACCAGGACTCCACCCACAGCCTGGACGTCGATTACGCAGAGCTGCTGCCGAAGCTCTTCCGGCTCAAGGTCGGCAACTTCTACGTGCAGCTGGCGAGCGAGGCCGACCCCGACCGCGTGCTCGCCGTCATCGCGGATCAACTCCGCTCCGGAATCCGGGTGTTCGTCGGGGTGACCGACCCGATCGACCCCAGGGTGGAGACCCCGGAGGAGGTGCGCGACCGGGTGCTGGCCGCGGCCCGGCACATTCCGGTCGACCAGCTCGGCACGACCGACGACTGCGGATTCTCGCCCTTCGCCGACGACGCCTCCACCTCGCGGGACACCGCCTTCGCCAAGATCGCGGCCCGGGTGAAGGGCACCGCCCTGGCGGCGGAGGCGCTCGGGCTCCGGTAGCGCTCGCCGCGTCGGTGCGGGCTGAGCTGTTTGCACGTCGGGCCGGCTGGTTGCCCGGCCGGCCGTTCGGTCGTTCGTCTGTCCGTTCGTTCGCCCGTCCGGCCGGATGGGCGGACGGGCGGACGGCGGGCGTCCGGGGGGCGCTGGTGCCGCGCCGGTCAGGCCGAACCGAGTACGGCCTCAAGGGCGTTGAGGAATCGGTCGGTGGTCTCCTCGTCCCGGACGGCGATCCGCAGCCACTCCTCACCCAGCCCCGGGAAGGTGTCCCCGCGCCGGACGGCGAAGCCGTGCTCGCGCAACCGCTGCCGGACGGTCGCCGCATCCGGCAGCCGGACCAGGACGAAGGAAGCGGCCGGCTCGCCGTACAGCCGCACCGACCGGAAGGCGGCCAGGCCCTTCACCAAGTGCTCGCGCCGGAGCGCCAGTTCGGCCGCGGCCAGATCGGCCTCGGCGAGCGCCGCCGGGCCACTGCACACCTCGGCGGCGGCCAGTGCCGGGGTGGAGACCGGCCAGAGCGGCTGGGCGGCGCCGAGGTCGGCGATCAGCGGTGCGGGCCCGAGCACATAGCCGATCCGCAGTCCGGCCAGCCCCCAGGTCTTGGTGAGGCTGCGCAGCACGACGACCCGGCCGGGCAGATCCCGGGCGGAGGCGAGGGACTCCCGCTCGCCCGGCACGGTGTCCATGAACGCCTCGTCCACCACCAGGGTGCGCCCCGGCCGGGCCAGCGCGGCGACGGCCTCGGCGGGGTGCAGCACGGAGGTCGGGTTGGTCGGGTTGCCGAGGACGACCAGGTCCGCCTCCTCGGGGACGGCGCCCAGCCGGAACCCGTCCTCGGGGGAGAGCAGTACCCGGTGCACCCGGTGCCCGGCGTCCCGCAGGGCCGCCTCCGGCTCGGTGAACTGCGGGTGCACCACGACGATGTGACGTGGAGTCAGAACCCTTGCCAGCAGGACGAAGGCCTCCGCGGCCCCCGAGGTGAGCAGCACCTCCTCGACCGGGCGGGCGTGCCGGGCGGCCACCGCGGCGCGAGCGGCGCTCTGGTCGGGGTAGGCGGCGAGGTCGCCGAGCGTGGCCGCGAGGTGCTCGCGCAGCCACGCCGGGGGAGTGCCGGTGCGGACGTTGACGGCGAGGTCGACCAGGCCGAGCCCGTCGGCGCGCACCTCGGCGTCGCCGTGGTGGCGCAGGTCGGGTTCGGGGGCGGTCACGCGGGGTCTCCTTGCGGGTGCTTCGGGTGCTTCGGGTGCTTCGGGTTTCGGGCGGCTCGGGTGGCCCAGGTGGTTCGGCTGGTGCCGGTCGGGGCTGGTGGTGCCGGTGGGCAGGCGGGTGGCGGCGGGTCCGCGTCCACGTCGAGCGGCGCGAGACGTCCGTGCGCCGCCGTCCGGGCGATCGCGACCGTGGCCCGCGCCGACTTCCGCTTGGTGACCAGGAGCCGGCCGCCCGGCGCGCTCGCCAGTGCCGCCGCCTCGGCCACGCTCGCGGTGCCGACGGCCGTACCGACGGTCGCGGAGGGGTTCGGCACCGGCACGCCCGCCAGCACCTCGGGCGGGTGCTCGTCCACCGGCACCCCGGCGAGGTGGTCGGCCGCCCAGCGCACCGCCGGGTGGTCCGCCCTGCCCGTCACGGTGGCCAGCCGGGCCACGGCGGACGGCGTCAGGCCGGCCTCCCGGAGGGTGTCCGTGAGCAGTCGCAGGACCTCGGTCCGTTCGGCGCCGCTGCTCGCGCCGATCCCCACCACCAGGGTTCGGGGGGCGCCGGCGACCGGTTCGCTCACGTGCCGCACCTTTCGTCCCGAGCTCCGGTGATCCCACCACGCCCGGCCGGAACGGGTCAATCGCGGTGGGTGTGACCTCCGACGCGGGTCCGCCGTCCGCGCCGTCCGTGCCGGGTCCGCCGTTGGCGCCGGGTCTGCCGTCTGCTCCGTCCGTGCCGGGTCCGCCGCGGCGCGGCAGCTGTTCGCCTGTTCTTCATCTGCGTTGTGCGGTACACGACACCACGGCGCTCCTACTGTTCTCGGCGCTCCCGCCCAGGAATCCCCGACCTCCGGAGGACCCCATGGCCTTCGCACGACTGCGCGCCCCCGGAACCCTCGCCCCCGGCAGCCGTCCCCGGCCCCGTGCCCGGCCGCGCTCCGCGGGCGCCGTCGGCCGCACCGGAATCCGGAACTGACGGCCGTGTACGTCGCGGACTCGCGCAGCTCGAAGGCCCCCGCCGGGCAGCCTCCCGACGGGCCGTCCCCCGCCATGCCGACCACCGCCGGGCCGGCCGTGGGCCCGGTGCGGCGGGGCGCCGTGCCCGGGGCGGTGGTCGCCCTCGGTGCGGTCAGCCTGGTCACCGACATCTCCTCGGAGATGGTCACCGCCGTCCTCCCGCTCTACCTGCTCACCGGTCTCGGCCTCTCCCCGCTCGGCTTCGGTCTGCTCGACGGCATCCAGAACGGCTTCAGCGCACTGGTCCGGCTGGTCGGCGGCCACCTCTCCGACCGCCGCGGCCGCGACGGCGCGGCCCGCCACAAGACCGTCGCGGCCGTCGGGTACGGGCTGTCCGCGCTGTGCCGGCCGCTGCTGCTGTTCGTCCACACCGTGCCGCTGATCGGTGCCGTGATCGCCGTCGACCGGACCGGCAAGGGCCTGCGCACCGCCCCCCGGGACGCGATGATCTCGCTCGCCACCGAACCCGCCCACCGCGGCCGGGCGTTCGGGGTGCACCGGGCGATGGACACGGCCGGCGCCCTGCTCGGGCCGCTCACCGCCTTCCTGGTGCTGCGGCTGGCCGGCGGCCCGCTGCTCGCCGACGGCGGCGAGCGGCACGGCTACGACGCGGTGTTCGCGGTCAGCGCGTGCGTCGCGGTGCTCGGGGTGCTGATCCTGCTGCTGTTCGTGCCGAACCGGCAGCAGGGTGACGACTTGTCGACTTCCGCCCCCTCGCTGCGCGACAGCCTCACCCTGCTGCGGCTGCCGGGGCTGCGCCGGCTGACGCTCTGCGCCGTCCTGCTCGGTCTCACCACCGTCAGCGACTCCTTCCTCTACCTGCTCGTCCAGCGCCGGCTGGACCTGCCCGTCGGCCTCTTCCCGCTGCTGCCGCTGGGCACCGCCGCCGCCTTCCTGCTGCTCGCCGTCCCGCTCGGCGCGCTCGCCGACCGGATCGGCCGCCACCGGCTCTTCCTCGCCGGGCACGGGGTGCTGCTGCTCGCGTACGGGCTGCTGCTGTCACCGCTGCGCGGGCTGCCGGCGGTGCTCTGCGTGCTGGTGCTGCACGGGACCTTCTACGCGGCCACCGACGGCGTGCTCGCCGCTGCGGCCGCCGACGCCGTACCCGCCGAGCAGCGCGGCGCCGGGCTCGCCCTGGTCGGCACCGGACAGGCGCTGGCCCGGTTCGCCTGCTCGCTGCTGTTCGGCGCGCTGTGGGGGGTGGTCGGCGGCCCGGCGGCGCTGGGCTGGTCGGCGGGGGCGCTGGCGCTGTGCGTGCTCGGCGCGGCGGCGGTACTGCGCCCGTCCGGACCCGCCGCGGGGCCGGCCGGACCCGCCGCCGGTCAGCCCGTCCCCGTCGCCGAGCAGCCCGGACCCGTCGCCGCGAAGTCCCCGGAGGAGACCCCATGAACCTGCGGAACCGCACCAGGATGATCATCCTGCTGGCCGCCGTCGTGCTGCTCGGCGCGGTCGGCACCGGGGCCGTCCTCAACGCCGCCGACCGCACCGCCCGCCGGGACCAGGCCCAGCCCGGCGGGCCGTCCGTCACGTCCGGCCCGGTGTCACTACAGGTGCAGTCCGGCGGACGACAGCTGTTGTTCCGCAACATGGCCTGGGGCCCGCACCGGGACGAGATCACCTCCGTCGCCGCCGACCGCCCCGACGGCCCGCGCACCGCCTCCGGCGTCCAGTGCCTGCGCTTCCACGCCGCCGCCGGCACCGGCATCTGCCTCCAGGCCCAGCACGGCGCGCTGGAGGACACCTACCGCGCCGTCGTCCTGGACGACCACCTGCGCGAGCTCCGCTCGTTCCCGGCGGCCGGGATCCCCACCCGCTCCCGGGTCTCCCCGTCCGGGCACCTCGCCGCTTGGACGGTCTTCGTCAGCGGCGACTCGTACGCGGGCAGCGACTTCTCCACCCGCACCTCGATCGTGGACGTCCGGGACTGGAACCTGCGGGAGAACCTGGAGGACTTCTCGGTCGTCCTGGACGGCCACCCGTACCAGGCGCACGACATCAACATCTGGGGCGTCACCTTCGCCGACGACACCACCTTCTACGCCACTCTCGCCAGCGCCGGGCGGACCCACCTCGTCCGCGGCGACCTCGCCGCCCGCACCCTCACCACCTTGCACGACAACGTCGAGTGCCCCTCGCTCTCCCCGGACGGCACCCGCGTCGCCTACAAGAAGCGCGTTCCCGGCCTGCCCGCCGACGCCCCGTGGCGGCTGTATGTGCTCGACCTCGCCACCATGACCGAGACCGCCACCGCCGAGCAGCGCAACATCGACGACCAGGCGCTCTGGTCCGGCCAGGGCACTCTGGTCTACGCCCTGCCCGGCGACTACGGCGCCGACCTGTGGACCGTCCCGGCGGACGGTTCGGGCAGCGCGCAGCCGGTCACCAGGGCTGCGGTCGCCCCCGCCTACCTGGGCTGAGGAACTCTCGGCTACGGTCCCACGTCGAGCAGAGTGTGACGTCCTGATCAGGCGTCCTGAACGAACGGGGGAGCGAGACAACCGTGGACGGCATTCCACCCGAGCGCACGGTGACCGACTCCTGGCCCGCCCTGCACGGCCGCCCGGTCCTGCGGCGCACCGTCGCCGTCGGGCTGGTGCTCTGCGTGTCCGTCGCCGCCGCCCTCGTGGTGCGCGGCGTCAACGCGCTCACCGCCGGCGGCACCGGCCGCGAGACCGACCGCGACCGCGCCGAACGCCTGGCCGGCCTGCACCCGTCCCAGCATCCCGGCGTCGGCCGCTTCTACGTCCCGGTCGGCGCGGTCTACACCCACACCTCCGGCGGCGCCCCGGTCGCCTACCTGCACTACCGCCTCGGCGGCGGCAGGGCCCCCGGCCTCGGCGACTTCCTCAGCGCCTACGACCTCCCCTCGCCCGGGCCGGCCGCCCCGCTCCCGGCCGACCTGCTCGCCGCCCTCGGCGGTGACGAGCCGGCCGAGGCCCCGGAGCTCCCCGAGTCCGCGCCGACGCCCGCGCCCGCGCCCGGCCCGTCCGCCACCGCCGACCCCGCCGCCGCGCCCACCGAGAGCCCGTCCCCGGACGCCGGGCCCACCGACCCGGCCGGGCCCTCCGACCCCACCGCCGCCGCCCCGGACCCCGGTGACTCCGATGCCGACCCCGAGGACCCCACCGTCGAACCGGCCCCCGCGGCCGTCCCGGACGAGCCCACCCCCGACGACCCCGCCCCCACCCCCGCCCCGTTCCCCACCCCGACCTGGACGCCCACCCCCACCCCGACCCCCACCGACCTCCCCACCCACGCCCCCGCCGCCCGCCGCATCTACGTCGCCACCATCCCCGGCGGCCTGCCCGGCGCCGCCGACATCTACATCCGCGCCACCGGCTGACCCGCCGCCCGGGGTCCGGGTTCCGCCGTTCGCGCGGCCCGTCCGTCATCGCTCGCCGCCCGCCGAATACGCCTGTGCCCCGCCGCGACGGCGGGGCGCAGGCGTTCAGGGAGATGCCGGCCTGGGGGAGCAGCCCGGTCAGCGGGCGGTGGCCGGTTCGGGCTGGGGGGTGGGCGCGGTGGCCGGTGCCGGTGCCGGTGCCGATGTCGGGGCGGGGGCGGGGGTGCGGCGGGCGGGGGCCTGGCCGACGAGCATGGCGGCAAGGGCGAGGAGAAGGCCGAGGAGCTGCCAGGGGGTGAGGGTCTGGCCGAGGACGACGAGGCCGCCGAGGGTGGCGACGACCGGGTTGATCAGGCCGAGGAAGGAGGCCGGGCCGGCGCCGAGCTGCTCGATGCCGCGGAACCAGAGGAAGTAGCCGAGCGCGGTGCCGAACAGGCCGAGGTAGGCGAAGCCGGCCAGATTGGCGGCGCTCAGGGCGGGCGGCGCGCCCTCGACCACGGCGGCGAGCGGCACGAGGAAGACCGAGCCGGCCAGGAGCTGCCAGGCGGTGAGGTCGAGCAGGGTGGCGCCCTCTGGGCGGCCCCAGCGGCGGGTGAGGACGGTGCCCATGGCCATCAGCGAGATTCCGGCGACCATCGAGGCGATCCCGACGCCGTCCAGCCGGGCGCCGCTCTTGAGTACCAGCAGGGCCACTCCGCCGACCCCGACCAGTCCCGCGATCACCGCCCGCCGTCCGGGCCGCACCCGCAGCACGCCGATCGAGAACCCGGCGACGAGCAGCGGCTGGATCGCCCCGATGGTGGCGGCGACGCCGCCGGGCAGGCGGTACGCGCCGACGAACATCAGTGGGAAGAACAGCCCGATGTTGAGCATCCCGAGGGCGGCCGCGCGCCCCCACCAGCGCCCCTTGGGAAGTCGGCGGCCGATCAGCAGCAGGAGCAGTCCGGCCGGCAGGGCGCGGAGGGCGGCGAGCAGCAGCGGGCGGCCCTCGGGCAGCAGCTGGGTGGTGACGAGGTAGGTGGTGCCCCACGCGGCCGGGGCGAGTGCGGCGGTGACGGCGATCCCCGCGCGCTTGCGGTCCATGACGGCCATGACGTCCCCCTGAACGTTGATTATCTGAACGTTGAGATACTTTCTACGCCCAGGATCGGAGAACGTCAAGTATGTGAATGTTAAGATATCCGCGTTGGACGGAAGGCTTCGGATCGGACGGCCCCGGGAGGGCGGCGGACATGCAGCAGCGCGACACCGTGGACGACATCGTCGAGCAGTGGGCCCGGGCCCGCCCCGACCTGGACGCCGGCCCCATGGCCCTGATCGGCCGGCTCCGACGGCTCAACGTCCGGGTCGACAACGCCCTGCGCGAGTACTTCACCGCCTGCGGCCTGGACTCCTCCGAGTTCGACGTGCTGGCCACCCTGCGCCGCTCCGGCGAGCCGTACGAGCTCAACGCCCGCGCGCTGCTCAAGTCCGCGATGGTCACCTCCGGCGCCATCACCAACCGGGTCGACCGGCTGTCCGCCAAGGGCCTGGTCGAGCGCAACCCGTGCCCGAGCGACCGCCGCGCCGTCCTGGTCCGCCTCACCCCGGCCGGCAAGGAACTGATCGACGGCGCCCTGGCCGGCCACGTCGGCAACGAGGAACGCATCCTCTCGGTCCTCGACGCGGACGAGCGCACCCGGCTCGACGCCCTGCTGCGCAAGCTGCTCATCGCGCACGGGGACACCGAGCCGCTCCTGTGAACCGGGGCCGGGCACGCCGGGCCGCGTGTCCGGCGGCGTCCCGGCCGCGTTGTCCTCTGCGGAAGCCCAGCGGAGGAGAGACCCGATGAACGAGAAGACGCCCAGGGACATCGCCGTCGGCGACCAGCTGCGGGCCGCCGGTGCGGAGGGCGCCCGGTGGCTCACCGCCTCCGGGTGGGGACCGCCCGTCAGGGTGCCGCTGCAGCACGCGGCGAAGTGGCAGCAGGAGACCCGGGCCCGGATGCTGGCGGCCCAGCAGGACGAGTCCTGCACGTGGTGCGACCACCTGCTGTACGGCGGCCCCCAGCCCGTCGTCGTGCACGCGGAACACCCGACCCACCTGATCTGCCGCGCCTGCTCGGTCGCCGCCCGCCCCCGCCGCGTCTGCCTGGACTGCGGGGAGCCGGCCTCCTCCGAGTCCCCGGCCGACGGGCGCGAGGACGTCTTCATGGGCGCGGTGGCGATCTACACCCGGCTGCGCTGTGTCGCCTGCCACCGGTCCGACCCGCTCGACGGCACCTTCGGCAAGCTCGCCTGACGGCCGCCCGGACCCCTCATACCGCCCCGCCCGGGGTCGGCGGCCGCCAGTTGTACGTCGGGGCCGCGCGGCTCAGCAGGGCGCGGGCGGGGAGGAGGCCGGCGAGGGTGAGGGCGGTGGTGCGCAGGAAGGTGGCGGCGGGGGAACGGAGGGCGACGAGGTCGCCGATGCGGCGGGAGCCGGCGACGACGGCGGTGGTGCGGGGGAGCCGGGCGGCGGTGTAGGCGGGCAGGGCGGCGGCGGGGTCGGTGCCGGGGGTGAGCAGGGAGGCCAGGACGAGGGCGTCCTCGATGGCCTGGCAGGCGCCCTGGCCCTGGAAGGGGCACATCGCGTGGGCGGCGTCGCCGAGGAGGGTGACCCGGCCGTGGTGGTGGGCGGGCAGCGGGTCGGCGAGGTCCCGGACGTCGTGGCGCAGGACCCGCTCGGGTTCGGCCAGGGCGAACAGTTGCGGTACGGGGGCGCACCAATCGCCGTACCGGCGCAGGAGTTCGGCCCGCTCGTCCCCGTCGGCGGCCCGTTCGCCGGCTGGGGCGAGGGCGGCGCCGTACACGTAGACCCGGCCGTCGGCGAGCGGGATGATCCCGGCGAGCTTCCCGCGGCCCCACACCTCGCCGGCGGCGGCCGGGAGGCGGCCGGGGGTGACGATGGTGCGCCAGGTGGTGAATCCGCTGTAGCGGGGGCCGGGGTGCCGGGGGAAGAGCAGGCTCCGGGTCGCGGAGTGGATGCCGTCGGCGGCGACGACCAGGTCGGCCGTCTTCTCCCCGTCGGCGGTGCGGACGACGGCGGGCCCGGTCGCGCTGCCGGGGGTGACGAGGGTGGCGGGTGAGCCGGTGCGGA
This sequence comes from Kitasatospora sp. NPDC058048, assembly GCF_042885555.1. Lineage (NCBI taxonomy): Bacteria > Bacillati > Actinomycetota > Actinomycetes > Kitasatosporales > Streptomycetaceae > Kitasatospora > Kitasatospora sp. NPDC058048. The sequence goes on from NZ_JBHVRT010000003.1 coordinate 262,195, forward strand.
CGGCGCCCTCCGGGAGCGCGTCGACCAGGGCAGTGATGACGTCGGCGCGGGCGACGGCGGCGATGGTGTCGCCGAAGCAGGCCTCGAAGGCCGACGTGCTGGTGCGGGCGAGCCAGCGGCCGGAGGGGTGGCGCAGGCCGACGGCGGGGTGCGGGGTGGCGAGGGCGCGCAGGTGCCCGCCGATGCCGAGCCGGTCGAGGCAGCGCAGGGCGTTGGGGGCCAGGGCGAGTCCGGCGCCGACGGGTTCGAGGGAGTCGGCGCGCTCGTGGACGCGGACGGGGACGCCCTGTCGGTGGAGGGCGAGGGCGGCGGTGAGGCCGCCGATGCCGCCGCCGATGACGATCGCCTGGTGCAGGCCCATGAGGGGGCTCCTCTTCTCGCGCGCTCTGGTCACTACAGATGTAGTGCCCGGTGCTCGAAACGGTACTACGTATGTAGTGAGTCGTAAACTACGGCTGTAGTGAGTTGGGGGAGCCTCTCCGGAAAGGCCATGATCGGACCCATGACACCCCCGCGCCCGACCCTGATCGCCGACGCCGCCATCGACCTGATCGCCGACGCCGGCCTGCGCGGGCTCACCCACCGCGCCGTGGACGACGCGTCCGGCCTGCCCGCCGGTTCGACCTCCAACCTCGCCCGGACCAGGGCCGCCCTGCTGGAGCTCGTGCTCACCCGGATCGTCGAGCGGGAGACCGCCGACTACCCGGTCCTCGTCGAGGGCGAGCTGCCGGCGGCCGCCGTTCCGCCGCGAGAGCAGCTGGCCGAGGTCGGCGCCGAGGTGCTCTTCCAGGCGCTCACAGGTGGCCGCCGGATCACCCTGGCCCGCCTGGAGCTCGCCCTGGAGGCCACCCGCAGGCCCGAACTGCGCTCCCTCTACGACCGTCTGGGCGCGCGCTTCGCCCAGCGAGCCGCCGAACTGCTCGCCGCCTCCGGTTCGAGCGACCCGACGGGGGACTCCCGCCGGTTGATCCGCTGGTGCGACGGCGTGCTGTTCAACGCGACGGCCGGCAGCGGGCACTGGCACGTGCCGATGCCCGAGGAGCTGCGCGAGGAGATCGACCGCTACCTCGCCGTGCTGCTCGACCGGTAGGCCCGGGATCCGGCGGGGCCCGCCTGTACCCCCTCTGCTCGATCAGGGAGCGATCCGCTCCGCGGAGGCGCTGCGTGCCCTCGCGCCGGCGCTGGCCGTGGCGCTGTCAGGGGTGCACCGGCTGGGGCTCGTCCACCGGGACCTCAAGCCCGCCGACATCATGCTGACCGCGGCCGGCCCGCGCCTGCTGGACTTCGGCAGCGCGGCGATCGTGGACGGCACCCGGCTGACCGCCACCGGCGGCGGCCCGGGCATCCTGACGTACATGGCGCCGGAGCAGTTCGGCGAGGAGCGGGTCGGTCCGGCGGCCGACGTGTGGGCGTGGGCGTGCTGCGTGGTGTGCGCGGCGCACGGCTCCAGCCCGTTCGCGGCGACCAGCACCGGAGCGTGATCCGCCGGATCGTGGAGACCGGGCCCGCGGCGCTGGCGGCGGCCCAGTCGCCGGCGCCGGACCCGGAGGCCGTCCACGACCAGATCGCCCGGGGCTGGCAGACCCTCGCGCTGTAGCGGAGGCGGCGAGCCCGGACCCGGTGCCCCGGACGACGGCGTGCGGACGCGTACGACGGGGCGCGACAGGGTCCGGCCGGGGCGGCTCAACCGTCGGACGCCACGCGCCCGGCGACGAGCCGGGCACAGTCGTCCACCGAGGCCCGCGAGGTGTCGACGACCAGGTCGTAGGCGACGCCCTGGTGCACCGCCGAGGCCTGCGCGGCGGCCATCCCGGCCACCCGGTCGCCGCGCGCGGCCTCTCGCGCCGCGGCCACCGCAGGATCGCAGCGCACCCCGACCCAGAGCACGTCCAGACCCTCCAGTGCCGCCCGCCACCGGGTCTGCGAAGCGGCGCCGCCGAGGAACACCTCGTCCACCACGATCCGCGCCCCGGCCCGGGCCATCGCCGCCACCCCGAGCGTCCAGGCGGCGTCCAGCGCGGCGAAGACCGGGCCGACCTCGACCGTTCCGTTCCCGCCCTCCAGCCCGCCGATCCCCTCGCCTCCGTCGCGCAACGACGCCGGCAGCGCCTCGACCATGGTGTCCGCGCCGAGGTGCAGCCACGGGTCCGGCAGCAGTTCCTGCAGGCGCCGGGCGATGCTCGACTTGCCGGAGCTGGACCCGCCGTTGAGAACGATCACATGCATGGGCGGAGCCTATGGCGGCACACCCCGCGGCGTCGCCGCGTTGTCCGGGGGCGCCCCGGGGGACGGGACGAGCCGTGGACTACAGGGCTCCGGCCGCCCCCGTCGCGAAGCCCGCCCCCGCCGCGAAGTCCGCCGCCGCGGCCGTGAAGGAGGACGCCAGCGCCGGTGCGCCCGCCCAGTGCAGGTGCAGGTAGGAGGCGTGCACGTTGCCGCCTCCGAAGCCCTCGGTGCGGGGGCCGGTGGGAAGGCGCCAGCCCCAGGCCGGGAGTTCGCCCGCCCCGGGTTCGCAGACCGTGCGGTGGAACTCGTGGCCACGCAGCCTGGTGCCGGCCGGGCCCAGCGGGGAGTCGTGCAGGGCGACCGCCTCCCGGTAGCCGAGGGTGAGCCGCTCGGTCATCCGGGCGTCGGTGGCCAGCACGCCGCACATCGGCAGGCCGTCCAACTCCCGCCCCAGGTAGAGCAGTCCGGCGCACTCGGCGGCGATCGGCCCGCCCGCGGCGGCGAACCCGGCGATGGCGGCGCGAAGTTCGGCGTTGCCGCTCAACTCGCGCACGTAGAGCTCCGGGAAGCCTCCGCCGATCACCAGGCCGGCCGTCCCCTCGGGCAGCGACGAGGCGTGCAGCGGGTCGAACGGGACCACCTCCGCGCCCGCCGCGCCGAGCAGTTCGGCGTTCTCCGCGTACGAGAAGGAGAAGGCCGCGCCGCCCGCCACCGCGATCCGCGGCCGGCCGGCCACCGGGGTGACCTCGGCCGACGGGTCCCACGGTTCGGCGTCCAGGTCCGGCGCCGTCCGGGCGAGTTCGAGCAGGGCGTCCAGGTCGACCGAGGAGGCCACCAGTTCACCCATGTCGGCGACCGCCCGCAGGGCCTCCGCCGAGCGCTCCACCGCCGGGATCAGCCCGAGGTGGCGGGACGGCGTGGCGACCGCCGCGGAGCGGCGCAGCGCGCCCAGCACCGGCACGCCGGAGCCCTCCTCCAGGGCCTCGCGCAGGAGCTGCTCGTGCCGGTCGGAGGCGACCCGGTTGAGGATCACTCCGGCGAGCCGCACCTGCGGGTCCCAGGAGGCGAAGCCGTGCACCAGCGCGGCGACCGAGCGGGACTGCGAGGAGCCGTCCACCACCAGCACCACCGGCGCCCGCAGCAGCTTGGAGACGTGCGCGGTGGAGGCCAGCTCCCCGCGCCCGGAGGCCCCGTCGAACAGGCCCATGACCCCCTCGACCACCGCGACGTCCGCCCCCGCCGCGCCGTGCAGGAACAGCGGTGCGATCCGCTCCGGCCCGCACAGGAAGGCGTCCAGGTTGCGGCCCGGGCGACCGGCGGCGAGCGCGTGGTAGCCCGGGTCGATGTAGTCGGGGCCGACCTTGTGCGGCGACACCGCCAGCCCGCGCGCGGCGAGCGCCGCGATCAGGCCGGTGGCGACGGTGGTCTTGCCGGCGCCCGAGGAGGGCGCGGCGACGACGAGGCGGGGGACGGTGCTCAACGGCCTACCACTCGATACCGCGCTGGCCCTTGCGGCCGGCGTCCATGGGGTGCTTGACCTTGGTCATCTCGGTGACCAGGTCGGCGAATCCGGTCAGCGCCTCGGGCGCGTACCGGCCGGTGATGACGACGTGCTGGCTGCCCGGACGGTCCTTGAGCACGGCCACCACCTCGTCCGGGTCGACCCACCCCCAGTGCATCGGGTAGGTGAACTCGTCCAGCACGTAGAAGCGGTAGGTCTCGGCCGCGAGGTCCCGCTTGACCTGCTCCCAGCCCTCCTTGGCCGCCTCCTCGCTGGACATCTCCTGCTCGGCGGAGCGCTGGATCCAGGACCAGCCGGAGCCCATCTTGTGCCAGTCGACGGTGCCGCCCTCGCCGGAGGCGCCGAGCACGCGAAGCGCGTTCTCCTCGCCGACCTTCCACTTGGCGGACTTCACGAACTGGAACACCCCGACCGGCCAGCCCTGGTTCCAGGCCCGCAGCGCCATGCCGAACGCGGCCGTGGACTTGCCCTTGCCGGGGCCGGTGTGCACGGCGGTGATCGGCAGTGTGCGGCGCTGACGGGTCGTCAGGCCGTCGTCGGGAACGCTCTCGGGGACACCCTTGGGCATGTCGGCTCAGGCCGCCTTTCGCATCGCGGTGGTTGCACGGTTCGCAGAACGGTTGTCGGACCGGCTCTCGCGGACGAGCGAGGCCACGCCCTCGGCGCGCAACTCGTCCAGGCCGACGGCGGTGCCGCCGAGCAGCCCGGCCAGGGTGCGGGCCAGGCCCAGGCGGACCGGGCCGGACTCGCAGTCCAGCACCACGCTTGCCGTGCCCTGCGCCGCGAACAGCGCGGCCGCGCGGTGCGAGCGGGCGAGCGCGTCCCGCCCGCCGGTGGCCCGGCCGTCGGTCACCACGACCAGCAGCGGGCGCCGGCTCGGGTCGCGCAGCCGCTCGACCCGCAGCACCTCGTGCGCGCGCAGCAGGCCGGCGGCCAGCGGGGTCCGCCCGCCGGTGGGCAGCGACTCCAGCCGGGCCGCGCCGACCTCCACCGAGGAGGTGGGCGGCAGCGCCAGCTCGGCACCCGCGCCCCGGAAGGTGATCATGCCGATCTTGTCGCGGCGCTGGTAGGCGTCCATCAGCAGCGACAGCACCGCGCCCTTGACGGTGGTCATCCGCTGCCGGGCGGCCATCGACCCGGAGGCGTCCACCACGAACAGCACCAGGTTGGACTCCCGCCCCTGGCGCACCTGTTCGCGGAAGTCGTCCTTGTGCACCACCAGCGCCCGCCCGCTGCGCCCGCGCGCCGCCTGGTGCGGCGCGGCGGCCTGGAGGGTCGCGGTCAGGTGCAGCCGGCCGAGTGCGCCCTGCGGGCGGCGGGCGCGGATGGTGTGCCCGCCGGTGGTCTCGGCGGGGGAGCGGCGGCCCTGGGCGCCGTGCCCGGTGCCCTTGACGGTGAACAGCTGCGTCCGGTACGGGTCCCCGGCCGCGACCGGAGCCGACTCCCGTGCGGGGGAGGGGTGTTGGGCGGGTACGGGCTGCTGCGCGGGCGCCTCGGGGCCCTCGGGGGAGGGTGCCTCGGGGGCCGACGGCTCGGGAGCGGACCCCTCGGGGCCGCCGTCGGACGGCTCGGGCGCGCCGCCGCCGTCGGGGCCGCCCCCGTCCGGGCCGCCCTCCGGCCCGTCGCCGTCGCCGTCGCCGTCCGGTCCGTCGCCGTCCGGGCCGGATCCGTCGCCCTCGGGCTCCGGCTCCTCCTGCTGCGCGTGCTCCTCCAGCGTCCGCTCCAGCTGCTCCTCGTCCAGCCCCGGCGCGTCGAAGGGGTTGCGGCGGCGCCGGTGCGGCAGCGCCAGCTGCGCCGCCTTGCGGACGTCCTCCTCCTGCACCTCGGTGCGCCCGTCCCAGGCCGCCAGTGCGACGGCCGTGCGGGCCATCACGATGTCAGCGCGCAGCCCGTCCACCTCGAACGCGGCGCACACGGCGGTGATCTGACGCAGCGCCACATCGGTCAGCTCGACCTTGGGCAGCAACTCCCGCGCCGCGACGATGCGTTCGGCGAGAGCCCGCTCCTCCTCGGCGAACCGCTCGGCGAAGCCGGCCGGGTCCGCGTCGTAGGCGAGCCGGCGGCGGACCACCTCGGCACGCTCGGCCGGATCCCGGGTGGCGGCGATCTCGACGGTCAGGCCGAACCGGTCGAGCAGCTGCGGCCGCAGCTCGCCCTCCTCCGGGTTCATCGTGCCCACCAGCAGGAACCGGGCCGCATGGCGCACCGAAACGCCCTCGCGCTCGACGTAGGAGCGGCCCATCGCGGCGGCGTCCAGCAGCAGGTCCACCACGTGGTCCTGGAGCAGGTTCACCTCGTCGATGTAGAGCACGCCGCGGTGCGCCCTGGCGAGCAGCCCGGGCTCGTACGCCTTGACGCCCTCGGCCAGCGCCCGCTCCAGGTCGAGCGAGCCGACGATCCGGTCCTCGGCCACGCCGACCGGCAACTCGACCAGCTGGGCCGGCCGTTCGGAAGCGGGCGGGGAGACGTGCGGCCCGTCCGGGCACTGCGGGTCGGGCGCGGCCGGGTCGCAGGCGAAGCGGCAGTCGTCCACGGTGGCGATGGACGGCAGCAGGCCGGCCAGCGCGCGCACCATGGTCGACTTCGCGGTGCCCTTCTCGCCGCGCACCAGCACGCCGCCCACGGCCGGGGAGACCGCGTTCAGCAGCAGCCCGAGCCGCAGGTCGGCCATGCCGACGATCGCGGTGAACGGATAGCGGACGTCACTCATGCCGTACCCCACTCCTGTCGTGCCCGGTCCCGCGGCACTGTCCGGTCCTGTGATCCTGCCCGGCTCGGTGATCCTGCCCGGTTGCGTGACCCTGCCTGGTCCCGTGATCCTGCTCGGCTCTGCTGCCGTACCCGGCACTGCCGCCGTACCCGGCTCATGCGTCACTCCCAGGGGCCCCGGGCGGGACGAACGGCAGCGATCCGGCCGCCGGCACCCCGCCCTCGATCAGCTTCCACAGCGCGTCGGTGTCGGCGTGCTCCTCGATCAGGTCGCCCAGCCGGTCCAGCCGGGCCTCGCGTGCCGCGGCGAAGGAGGTGTCCGGGGCCGGGACGAACGCCCGGCCCGACAGCGCGGCGACCTCGCGCAGGAGTTCGCGGCGGAACCCGTCGTTCTCCAGCGCGCCGTGCCAGGTCGTGCCCCAGACCGGGCCCACCCGGCAGCCGTCCAGACTCCGTCCCCGGCCGTCGGAGACGAACGTGTCCCCGCCCTCGACGGTGACCACCCCGTGGTGGATCTCGTAGCCCTCCACCCGCTGCCCGAACGCCTCGCCGACCGGCCTCGCCAGCACCTTCTCGGCGCCGAACCGCACCTGCGTCGGCAGCAGGCCGAGGCCCTCGACGGCCCCCGCCTTCGACTCGACCTCGTCCACGATCGAGCGCGCCAGCATCTGGTAGCCGCCGCAGACCCCGAGGACCGGCAGCCCGGCCGCCGCCCGCGCCCGCAGCGCCGGCTCCAGACCGCGCTCGCGCAGCCAGGCGAGGTCGGCGACGGTGGCCCGGGTCCCGGGCAGCACCACCAGGTCGGCGTCGGCCAGCTCCTCCGGGCGGGTCGCCCAGCGCACCAGCACGCCCGGCTCCTGCGCGAGCGCGTCCATGTCGGTGAAGTTGGACAGCCGCGGGAAGCGCACCACGGCCACCCGCAGCACGTCCGCGCCGTACGGCCCGGGCCCGTCCGCCCGGTCCACCACCGTCGACAGGTCCAGCGAGTCCTCGGCGTCCAGCCAGAGCCCGGGCAGCATCGGCAGCGTGCCCAGCACCGGACGGCCGGTCAGCCCGTGCAGCATCTCCAGCCCGGGCGCGAGCAGCCGCGCGTCACCGCGGAACTTGTTGACGAACCAGCCGGCCACGTGCCGCTGGTCCTCCGCCGACAGCAGCGCCAGCGTCCCGTACATCGCCGCGAAGACCCCGCCGCGGTCGATGTCCCCGACCACCACCACCGGCAGGGCGGCGGCCGTCGCCAGGCCCATGTTGGCGATGTCGCGGTCGCGCAGGTTGATCTCGGCGGGCGAGCCCGCGCCCTCGCAGACCACCACGTCGTAGCGGCCGCGCAGGTCCGCCAGGCACTCCAGGGCACGCTCCAGCAGGACGGGCTTGCGCTCGCGGTAGTCCAGCGCGCCCACCTCCGCCACCGGCCTGCCGAGCAGCACCACCTGGCTGCGGCCGTCCGCGCCCGGCTTGAGCAGCACCGGGTTCATCGCCGCCTCCGGCTCCACCCGGGCGGCCTGCGCCTGCATCGCCTGGGCGCGGCCGATCTCGGCACCGTCGGCGGTGACGAAGGAGTTGAGCGACATGTTCTGCGCCTTGAACGGCGCGACCCGCACGCCCTGGCGGACGAGCCAACGGCAGATCCCGGCCGTCACCACGCTCTTGCCCGCGTCCGAGGTCGTCCCCGCGACCAGCAGCGCCTTGCTCATGCCCGTCCCCTCTTCCTCAGCAGCATCCGCAGCAGGACGTGCCCCGCGACCGTCGTACCCAGCGCCAGTGCGCCCACCCGCCGGGAGAGCGCACAGGCGCGCTCGATGTCGTCCACCGTCACCGGCCGCAGCTCCGCACCCAGCACGGGCCGGTGCTCCACCCGCTCGCCGTACCGCAGCGCCCCGCCCAGCCGTACGCCCACCGCGCCGGCGAACGCCGCCTCGGCCTGGCCCGCGTTCGGGCTCGGGTGCGCGGAGCCGTCGCGCCGCCAGACCCGCCAGGCCGTACGGGGCTCGGGCGCGGCGGCCACCGTCAGCAGCGCCGTCAGCCGGGCGCCCGGCCAGCCCGCCAGGTCGTCCAGCCGGGCCGAGGCCCAGCCGAACCGGGCGTAGCGCGGCGAGCGGTGACCCACCATCGCGTCCAGGGTGTTCACGGCGCGGAAGGCCAGCAGGCCGGGCGTGCCGGCCAGGGCGCCCCAGGTCAGCGCGTTCACCACGGCGTCGGCGGTGTTCTCGGCCACCGACTCGACCACCGCCCGGGCGATCTGCTGGCCGTCCAGCGCGCTCGGGTCCCGCCCGCACAGGTGCGGCAGCCGCTCCCGGGCGGCCGCGAGGTCGCCCGCGGCCAGCGAGCGGCCGATGGTGCGCGCCTCCCGGGTCAGCGAGGTGCCGCCGAGCACCGTCCAGGTCGCGGCCGCCGCCAGCACCGCCCGGCCCAGCGGACGCCGGCCCACCGTACGGTCCAGGGCGAGCGCGCCCGCCGCGACCGCGCCCACGCACAGCGCCGTGTAGCCGGCCCCCGCGCCGCGGTCGTCGCGCCACAGCCGACGCTCCAGGCGGGTCGCGGCGCTGCCGAAGACAGCCACCGGATGGCCCCGGCGGGGGTCGGCGAAGCGGGCGTCGGCGGCATGGCCCGCGACGGCGCCGAGCGCGAACGCGGCGGCGCGGGCCAGCGGGCGCGGCGAGGAGGAGGGCCCGAGCGGGGTCATCGGGGGCACGGCGGAGGGCAGCTCGGAGTCCGGTGGGGCGGGGCAGCCTGCATCGCGTGCGTGTCCTCACTCAGGGTCCGCGCCCTGGATCGACGTGACGGGGGCGAGAGTCTCCTGGCTTCCGGGTCGAACGCACCCCCGGAGCCTTCCAGCGGCCGTCGACGGCCGCCGTGGCGATGTTCCGAGCGTGCTCCCCGGTGACAGTGGCGGGACCGCGCCGGAATTCCACCGGCTTCCTCTCCATGCCTCCGTTTGGCCCCAGGATCCCATCACGGGCCCGAACCGGGAGTCAACCGAGGTCACGGAGGGGTTGGTCACACGCGGACGCCGCCGACGCGCCGGGGGATCGCCCGGCGCGGGGCCGCCCTCCACCGGGAACACCACGTCCCTCCCACCGGGAACACCACCTCCCCTCCCACCGGGGCACCGCCGGCTCCGCCGCCGCCCCGCCCCACCATCCTCATTGCCCGCTTCCGACACCTCCTCGGCGCCGCCGGGCCGCCGCCCGGGTGACCCGGACGGCCCAGCCCGGTGGCCGGGCGGACGGAGCGCCGGTGAACTGGTGCCCGAACACCGTCCGGTCCGTGAGCAACAGAGCGGGGAGCGAAATGCGTTGGGGAACCGCCGCCGTCGTGGCGGCCGCCGCGGTCGGGGCCGCCGTGCTGGTGATCGGCCGTCGGGCCTCCGAGCGGACGGTCCGTCCGGTGGCCGCCGTCCCGGAGTCCGGGCCGGTCCTGGTCCGCGGCCTCGCCCCCGGCCGGGTCACCTTCACCCGCGGCCCCGAGAGCCTGCGCCCCGGCCGCTGGGCGGTCGAGTGGGCGGACGGTGGGCACGCGGTCGTCGAGGAGGTCCTGCACAGCGACGAGCGGGGCGTCACCCGCCGGCTGCTTCGCGCCGACCGGGGCACGCTCACCCCCGGCACCGAGGTCCGCTTCACCCCCCGGGTCCTCCTCGGCGACCCCACCGAGGCACTCGGCCTCCCCTTCACCGACACCACCGCCGACGGCGAACTCGGCGCCCTTCCCGCCTGGCGGCTCGACGGCAAGCGCGGCACCTGGGTGATCCTGGTGCACGGCCCCGAGGCCGACCGCCAGCAGACCCTCCCGGTGCTCCCCGTCCTCGACCGGCTCGGCCTGCCCACCCTCGCCGTCACCTACCGCGGCGACCAGGGCGCCCCCGCCTCCCCGGACGGGCTCAGCCACTTCGGCGAGACCGAGTGGCGCGACATCGAGGCGGCGGTACGGCTGGCGCTCGACAGCGGCGCGGGCAAGGTGATCCTCTACGGCTGGTCCGTCGGCGCGACCACGGCCCTCCAGACCGCGGCCCGCACCGCCTGGCCGCACGCCGTCAGCGGCCTCATCCTCGACTCGCCGGTGCTCGACCTCCCGGTCTCCGCCCGCCGGGACGCCGCCCGGGCCGGCTTCCAGGGCGTCGCCGCCGAGCTCGGGGCGCTGGCCGCGGAGGGCCGCACCGGCGTCGACCTCGCCGACTTCGCCCGCATCGCCGAGGGCACCGACCTGCGGGTGCCCACCCTTCTCCTGCACAGCCCCGAGGACCGGATCGCGCCCTTCGGCACCGCCGAGAAGCTGGCCGCCGCCCGTCGCGACGTGGTGAGCCTCCAGGCCTTCCCCGGTGCCGACCACGCCACCCTCTGGAACACCGCTCCCGACCGGTACACCGAACTGCTCCGCCGCTGGCTCACGCCGCTGCTGTAGGGCGCCGCCGGCGGGTCCTGCCGGCACGTCTCCCGGACGTGCCGCGGCCGGTGCTCCGCTTCCGCCCCCGCGGATCGGAACGCGGCCCCACCGTCGAGGTCCGGGTCGACCCGTCGACCCGTCGACCCGTCGAGCCGATCCGTCCGATCCGTCCGATCCGTCCGATCCGATCCGTCCGATTCGTCCGGCGGGATCCGCGAGGCCCGCAAGACCCACCGGCCGCGCCCTCGCCCCCCTCCTCGTGCGGGCGTTTCCGGCCGGGCCGCGCCGGTTTTTCCGGCGCGCTTCCCCCCTGCCCACGAATGAACGTTTCCCCCATTCCGCCGTAGGCGCGCGAGAAGTCGGCCGGTCCGACTTCTCGCGCGGCCCGATCCCCCCCCCCCCCCCCGCAACCCACCCGCTTAGGACAGGGCAGCACCCCCCGCAGTCGGCGGAAGGGGGTTACCCCG